>JAAZFW010000322.1 GCA_012511525.1 Clostridiaceae bacterium | reverse complement strand
CGGGCGCCAGACAAATTGCTGGGCCTTGGCTTCAACCAGAGCGCCTGGCATCTCGAACCGGATTTGACCGCCGCCTGCCAGGCCTTGCAGCAGGCCTTAGGCATACCGGTGATGAACCTGAGCGGAACCGAACCTGCTCTTTTTGCCGCCCTTTGGCTCGAAGGCAGTGCCGGCAGCGACCACGTGCTCTACCTGTCGCTGGGCGACGCCATCCGCGCGGCGATTGTCCGGCGGGGCGCCCTGCATCCTGAACCGCTCGATGTGCAGCAACTGGACACCTGGCAGACAGCTGATCCGGACAGCATCGGCTATTGCCGCCTGGCGCACGTTTGCGCGCGGCCCGGGATGCTGCGGCGTTTCCGGCAGATCAAGCACGATGCCGAGTTGACCTGGCCCGATTTTAGCAAAGCCGCGCTGGCAGGAAAGAAAAAAGCCGGCCGTGTCCTGCAGGAAGCCGCCCAGGCTGCAGCCGCCTGCGCCGTCAACCTGAACACGCTGGCCGGCGGCACCCGCCTGATGTTATCCGGCAGCCTGATCGAGGAGTGTCCCGAATTGCTCGTCCTGTTCCGGCAGGAACTTGGCAATTTTGCCTCGTCAGGCGCCTCGATTCCGCTTCTCTTGGAATATCCGCATGATTGTGGTATTCTGGCTCTTGGCTGTGCCGCCTATGTCCTTGAAACAAGCCTGGCGGACCATTAGGCAGGGAGACCTCGTATGCAAGGCAAAACAGCACAACCGATTCCTTATCTCCGGCTGAAGCTGTTCGGAACCTTTTTCCGGATCGGCCTGTTTACGTTCGGCGGGGGATTTGCCATGCTGCCGCTGATCGAGCGGGAGATAACCGATCACAAGAAATGGGTGCAGGCAGACGAACTGATCGACATGATCGCCCTGGCCCAGTCCATGCCGGGTCCGGTCGCCGTCAACGCCTCGATCTTGATCGGCCGCCATCTGGCCGGTGCAAGCGGCGCGGTCGTGGCCATGCTGGGCTGCACGTTGCCCTCGTTTTTTGTCATCCTGGCGATCGCCCTGACCACGGCCAACTTCCAGACCAACCCTTACGTCCAGCAGTTTTTTACCGGTGTACTGGCTGCCGTCACGGCCCTGATCCTGATGACCGCCATCAAGATGGCCCGACGTGTCGTGCGCGACTGGATCACAGCGCTGCTGGCCATCGCGGCCGTCATCCTGGTCGCCTTTTTCCGCGTCCACGCCCTGCTGGTCCTGCTGGGCGGTGCCGTAGTCGGGCTGGGGCTCTTCTTTTTGCACCCGGCACTGACCGACCATGTAACCGGACGGGCGGACAAACAGCAGAAAGGGCCCAAATCATGAGCTTGCTGTTTGAACTTTTCTACTCGTTTTTCCGTATCGGCCTGTTCAGCTTTGGCGGCGGCTATGCCATGATTCCGCTGATCCAAAGCGAAATCCTGCACCATGGCTGGCTGACGGCCGATCAGTTCGCCGATATCGTGGCCGTCGCCGAAATGACCCCCGGGCCGATCGCGGTCAACTCGGCCACCTACGTCGGTTACATGACCGCCGGCGTGGTTGGCAGCATGGTCGCGACCGCCGGAGTGACGCTGCCGTCCCTGCTTCTGATTTTGCTCGTCGCCGGCTTTGTCAGCCGTTACCAGAAGCACCCGCTCTACACCATGGTCTTTTACGGCTTAAGGCCGGTCGTCGTCGGCCTGATCGCATCCGCAGCTGTCTTTATCGGCAAGACCGCGTTGGTCCACCTCGTCGAAAATCAATCGCTTCGGGACTGGTTTGCGACACTCTTTCGCAAACCGCTGGACGCCATCCAGCCGGCCGCCCTGCTGATCTTTGCCGCCACGCTGGTCGTCCACCATAAATTCAAGCTGCACCCACTGATTTTGATCATGGGCGCGGGCCTGGCCGGCATCCTGCTGCAGTTTATATTCTGATGGTTTGGCTGTGCCCGGCCGGCCCGGGCAAGCAAACGACAGTTTCGGGATGGTTTTGGGCCATCCAGCCAGCAAAGCGTTCGTAAAGCGGTTCATAACCCCAGGCGTGCATCGGGAAAACGCGATGCGGCCGGATTTTTCGTATCAACAAATCAATCCCTTCGAGCAAAGCCTCTTCCTGGTAGCCGTCGGATGTGCTGACCGGTATAAAGGCGATGTCAGGCACCCGGCCCAGCGCGCGGGTCTGTTCGGCCAGCCAGGCGACCTCCTGGCTGTAGGGCTGGCGAAACATATCCAGGTCATCCCAAAGCGCCAGATCCCCGCCGTGATAGAGCAGCAGGTCGTCCGTTGCGACCAGCCAGGCGACCCCCTGGTCGGTCGAACCGCTCGCCAGCAGCGTCTGATCCGAAACCTCCTGGCAGGAGCGCGGCAAGACCAGGCGCACATTCCGGGTCCAGGCCGGCAGGCTGTCATCGGGCGGCATGTCCAAGCCCAGGTATACCGATACGCCTTCCCGCCCGGCCGCTTCGAGTGCCAGATCGGGATGGCAATGGTCGCCGTGAAGGTGTGAAAAGAAGATGTCAAGCGGGCGGCGCGTGTAGCCAGCAAACGCAAAAGCGCCTGCGTCAGCTGTGCCGCGGACGGGGACCCGGCCGTAGTCGAACAGCCAGGCGCGGCGCTGGCTTTCCACGAGCCAGGCGCTGTGCCCCAGGTAACGGATGGTCACCGTCATGGAATCGTCGTGTGGCATGGTTCACCTCCTGGCCGTTTCCGGCCGTGTCATTCGACGAGGTCAAAATCCCAGTGTCCCAGTTCGTTCCGGTACGTTTTGGCCGCGATGTCAAAAGCGTAGCTGATATGCCCTTCGTGCAGCACGTCTTCCGGGTCGCCCTGGGCGACCAGCTCGCCCTTGTAGAGCAAGAACAGCCGGTTGCAGTAGCGAGCCGCCGCACGCAGGTCGTGCATGACGGCGATCACCAGCTTGCCGGCTTGGGCCAGGCCCCGGATCTGGCGGAACACCTCGTGGGCATAGCGGATGTCCAGGCTGGCGGTCGGCTCGTCCAGCAGCACCAGCGGCGTATCCTGGGCGAGGATGCGGGCGAACATGACCCGCTGCCGCTCGCCGCCCGACAGGGCGGTCACGCGCTTGTCGGCATCCTGCAGGCATCCGGCCCGTTCCATGCAGCGTTCAGCATAATCGTAATCCGCCGCGGAATAGGCGGCCAGTGCGGTCGCGTAGGGGTGTCGGCCCATCAGGACCACGTCGCGCACCGGGAAATCGAAGGGCATGACGGTATCCTGATGCATGTAGCTGCAGATGCGGGCATAATCCCGCGCCCGGTATTGGTGGACCAGTCTTCCGTTGCAGGCGATCGTGCCGGCGGTTGGTTGAAGCAAGCCGCCGATCTGGCGCAGCAAGGTTGTCTTGCCGGCGCCATTGGGACCGACAATCCCGATGAAGTCGCCGTTTTGCGCGCTGAAAGAAACCTGGTCCAGAATTGTCAAGCGGTTCTGGCCGCCGACTTTGTACCCGAGCTGTTCACATAGCATCCGGACAGGGGCCGTGTTAAGCGTAAGTTCCGCTTCCATATCCCACCCCCCTCTCAGGATGTGCCCTTGCGGGCGGACCGGAAAATCAGGAACAGGAAATACGGCGCGCCGACCAGGGCGGTGACGACGCCGACCGATATTTCCGCGCCGGTCGGCCAGGCGAACAGGCGGGTCAGCAAATCGCAGAGCATCAGGAAGATCGCGCCGCCGAACGCGCTGGCCAGGATCAGGCGGCGATGCGACGGTCCGACCAGCATGCGCATGATGTGCGGGATGATCAGGCCGACAAAGCCGATTGGGCCGGTGACGGCGACGATGGCCGCCGTGCAGACGGAGGCCAGCAGAATCATCAGCATGCGCGTCAAGAGGGGCGAAACACCCAGGGCGCGCGCTTCCTCGTCACCCAGCAGCAAAATATCCAGGTCGCGGGCCTTGTAGATGATGACCACCAACGTCACCAGGACCGGAATGATCATGGCACCGACATGAGCCCAGCGCCGGTTGGCCAGGCCGCCCATGGTCCAGAAAATGTAGCTGGACACCTGGTACTCGTTGGCCAGTGACAACGTCAGCGACGTCATCGCGCTGAACAGGGCGCTGATCGCCATGCCGCTCATGATCAGCGTAACGGTACGCGACTTGCCGCCGCTTCCGACCGCGACACCGACGATCAGGCCGACGGCCAGCATAGCTCCGGCAAAAGCGAAGGCCGGCAGTGTCAGAAACGTGGAAAGCCCGCCGGCGATCGCCAGCAGCGCGCCAAAACTGGAGCCGGCCGAAACGCCCAGGATGCCGGGTTCAGCCAGCGGGTTGCGAAAGACCCCCTGCATGATGGTTCCGGCCACCGCCAGTCCGGCGCCGGCCAGGACAGCGGCCATGACGCGGGGCAGACGGATCAGCATGATGACCGTATAATCTGCCGGATCCGGGGCCTCAACCGGCAGCCGGGCCCAGCTGAAAATCGCGCGCAGGATCACGGCGGGTTTGACCGATACAGAACCGAGCGCTACCGAGAGGATGATCGCTCCGGCCAGCAGCGCTGTACCGACTGCCAGCGTCGGCAGCAGCTTGGTGTTGTTTTTCGTTGTATGACCCTGTTGTATGCTCATCGGCACCCCCAAAACAGGCAACAGCCCGGCTCCTGTTCCGGCACATGGCGGTTGGCTGCCATGACCTATTATACAGAAAACCGGGCGTGACCTGACAGGCTGTTTATTTCATTTATTTCATTTTGTCCGGGTAAGCCAGTTGGGCCAGTTCTGCCACGGCCTTGACCATGTAGTGCGAGGT
>JAAZFW010000321.1 GCA_012511525.1 Clostridiaceae bacterium | reverse complement strand
CTGGCGTTAAAGCTGACTGAAGCGATCGATCAGGGACTGGTAGTTCTTCTTGTACACGATCTTGACGTGAACCCCGGGGTACAGCTCCTGCAAACGCTTGGCTTTCTTGTTTTTCTGCGTGACATATTTCTGGCTCATGGTTGTCAGTTCCAGGTAGGTGTTGAACTGCGGCAGGTAAAAGTCCGGACTGAAAGCCAACGTGACGTTGCCTTCGGCGTCCCACTCGATCGGGAAGGTGCGCGGCTCATAGACCCAGTCGATTTGGTACATGTCCAGGATATGGGCGAATTCCTCCTCGGAGGCGTTCTTAAAGACGATATCGCTGCTGGAACGCTGGATGACTTCGGGACGGTCCGGCTGGACGGCCAGCTGGCGCTGGATCTGGCGGTCGATCTCCAACTGGTGCGACTGCTGCTGCTGCATAGCCAGGATTGCCGCTGTGGCGGCCTCGACCGAGAGGTCGGCCGTGTTGAGCACCATATCGTAACGCTCGGGGTCGGCCGAATCGGCATCGAAGACCGTGGTGACGAAGCGGCGGTGTTTCTTGTCCGCCGTGGCCAGAATGCGCCGGGCGTCATCGGCCGATACATTGTACAAGGTTTGGACCCGCTCCAGACGCACCTCTTCAGGCGCGATGATACGCACGTGGATGGCGTCAGGATGGGCGCTGAAAATGATCTGCGACCCGAAACCAATCAAGACGGCCGATTGCCGGCCGGCCAGTTCCAGCAGGCGCGTTTGCAGCAAATCCCGGTAGGTCTGCCCCTGGCCGGACGCGGCCCTGAAAAAGCGGGCGCTTTCTTGCAGCAGATTATAGTCTTGCCTGGAAACAACCGGCTCGAAGAAGCGTTTTAAGACTGTTTCGCGGGTGAACAGCTCCCAGCCCAGCTTTTTGCTGACGGCCAGGGCGATTTCATCGCCGTAGCTGGCCATCTGGCGCGATACCGTGATGATTGACAACGATGCGACCTCCTGTCCTAAGAGACTGTTAAGAAAATTGGTGAACCGCCCCTTGCGTTTCAGGGTCATGTTCACTTTCATTATACCAAATGAAAAAGCGTTTGACAGGAACGATTCCGAGGCGTTACTGTGTGCATAGATAGATCTCGTTGACAGGAGCGTTTCGGATAGCCCGGACTTGGTTCCTGGCCCAGGAAAGGAGCGGCAGGCTCAGCCTGCCTTGCGAAAAATGGCTGAACGAAAAAGTGGTGTCCTGATGCCCGTCTTTTCCTTGCCTGGTCCTTACGGGATCGGCGATTTCGGAGCCCAGGCCCTTCGCTTTGCCGAACGCCTGGCCGCAGCCGGTTTTACCAGCTGGCAGGTACTGCCCTTCACGCCGGTAGGGTACGGCAACTCACCATACCAGGGCTATTCGGCATATGCCGGCAATCCGTTGTTCATCAGTCCGGACCTGCTGGCCGCGCGCGACTTGCTGAGCCGATCTGAATGCCGCGCAGCCCGTTATCCGGGACCTGGCGGGCAGATCGACTATGCCTGGCTGGACGAGAACCGTCCCGCGTTGCTGCGGCTGGCCTACAGCCGGCTCGATGCTGACGGACGCGCCGACGTAACACGCTTTGCCGCCCGGGAAAGGGAATGGCTGGAAGACTACGCGCTGTTTCGGACGATCAAGCGCAGCCAGTCCGAGCGGCCGTGGTGGGCCTGGACGGACTCGCAGCTGCGCCAGGCCGATCCGGGCGCGCTGGCGCGCTTTCGCGACCGGCACGAGGACGAAATCCAGTACCTCTATTTCCTGGCCGCGGAGTTCGACCGGCAATGGCAGCAGTTGAAGCAGGCGGTCAACAATCTGGGCATCAGGGTGATCGGCGACATGCCGATCTATGTTTCCGCCGACAGCGCCGACGTCTGGGCCAGGCGCCAGTATTTCGAAATGGACGCGTCAGGTGCCTTCACGCGTGTTGCCGGTGTTCCGCCGGATTATTTCACGGCAGACGGGCAGCTGTGGGGCAACCCGCTCTACAACTGGCCGGTGCTGAAGGCCGAGGGCTATGACTGGTGGGTGCGGCGCATCCGGGCCGGGCTGAACACCTTCGACACGTTGCGCATCGACCATTTCCGCGGCTTCGAATCGTATTGGGCCGTTCCCGCCGGAGAAAAAACCGCCCGGCGCGGCCAGTGGGTCAAGGGGCCGGCGATGGACTTGTTCCGGCAGATCCTGAGCGTGTTCCCGGCCGCACCGATTATCGCCGAGGATCTGGGCGACATCGATGACGCGGTCCGATTATTTTTGGCGCAGACCGGCCTTCCGGGCATGAAAGTCATGCAGTTCGCCTTCGATCCGGCATCGGGCGCACAAGACCGGCCGCACCAGTTTCCCGCCCACTGCGTCGCTTACAGCGGGACCCACGACAACACGACACTGGCCGACTGGCTAAGCCAGGCCGATGACCAGCAGCGTCTCCTGATCGCGGATTACTGCGGCGAAGCGTCCCGGGAAGCCGTTTTCCGCTGCTTGTGGCAGTCGGCGGCCGAGCACATCGTCGTGCCGGTCCAGGACTTGCTCGGGCTCGGGGCCGGGGCCCGGATCAACACGCCGGGATCGACCTCAGGAAACTGGACTTTCCGGCTCACCCCGGCCGACGCCGACCGAATCGAGTTCGACCGTTTCAGACGGTTCAACATCATCTTCGGCCGTTATGTCCCGCCCGTCCAAGCCGTCCAGCATCAGATTGACAAATGACTGGGCGAGTTCCGGATCGAATTGGGTGCCGGCGCAGCGTTTGATTTCTTCAAGCGCGTCGTGTTCGGTCTGGGCCACCTTGTAAGAGCGGTGATGCGTGATGACGTCGTAGGCGTCGATAATCGCCAGAACCCGCGAGAGCTTGGGGATCTTCTCACCGTGCAGGCCGTCCGGATAACCGGTTCCGTCCCAGTGCTCGTGGTGGTGCAAGATCAGCTGGGCGATGCCGCTCAGCTCCGGCGTTGACTTGGCGATGTTATAGCCTTTTTCTGGATGCTTTTTCATGATCGCCCACTCGTCTTGCGACAGCTTGCCGTTTTTACGCAGGATATGGTCGGGGATGCCGATCTTGCCCATGTCGTGCAGGACGGCCAGCAGGCTCAGCTCTTCCATCTCGTCGATGCTCAGTCCGATCACCCGGCCGAAGCGGTGGGCGATGTTGATCATGCGGCCCGCGTGCTCTTCGGTCTCGTAGCTTTTCTCATAGAGCATTTTCTTGATCGACTGCAAGATGGCGTTGCGCGCGCTTTTGCCTTCCATCAGCTTGTGCCGGTACATGCGATCCTCGGCCAGCTTGAGCAGGCCGTCCAGGTCTGTGGAACCGTCCATATTGGTCGCGCTGCCCAGGGCCAGGCTTGGGCGGATCGGGTTCGCCTCAGCCTCGGCGCACAAGGCCAGGATCCGCTCCCGGACGGAAGCGGCGGTCGCCTCGTCGGTGCGCGGCAGGATGACCGCGAACTCGTCGCCGCCCCAGCGCGCGACGATGTCTTCCTGGCGGGTCGCCTTGCGCATGATCTCGGCGATCGCGATCAGGAGTCGGTCGCCTTCGAGGTGGCCGAAGATATCGTTGGCGATTTTGAGCCCGTTGCAGTCGCCCAGGATCAGGGTGATCGGATACTGACGCTTCGTGTTGAGGCGCTTGAGTTCTTCCTCGAAGAACGTGCGGTTGTAGAGGCCGGTCAGGGAGTCGTGGTAGCTGATGTAGCGGATCTCGTCCGCCTCCTGCTTTTGGCGGGTGATGTCCCGGAAGACGATGACATCGCCGTAGACGGCGCCGCCGGCATCCTCGATCGGGGTCAGGGTGGCGTCGATATAGTAAGACTGGCCGCCGCGCGACCAGAGCAGCAGTTCAGCCCCGGCTCCTTCGGCCGATTGAGTCAAGCCGGCGACGCTGCTCGGCCGGTAGGTGTGCATGACTTCGG
>JAAZFW010000320.1 GCA_012511525.1 Clostridiaceae bacterium | reverse complement strand
GCCTTTGACCTCATTTGACGTGGTGCGGATGGTACAGGCCCCCTTGGGATATTCGAAAACGGCGAGGCCGTTATCGTGAAAATCGACCCCGTCAAGGCCTGTTTTGCTCTGGAACGGGACAATTCTCTCCGGTCTGCCCATGAACGAGATCAACAGGTCGATCAGGTGGCAGCCGAAGATGTACATGGTGCCGCCGCGAAACCGGCTCAGATACTGGCGGACAGGCAAAACGTGCTCGGTGCTCATGACCGCGTCGATTTCAAAAATTTCCCCGAGTTCCTGATTGGCCAGCGCACGGTAGCAATACTGGATGGCGGGGTTGTATCGGTACATGTAGCCGAGTTGCACGAGCCGTTGCTTTTGTTTTGCCTGGCGCAGCAATTTCGCATAAGCCTCGATATCTTCACCGGCCGGTTTGTCGAGGTGGACATGTACGCCGGCATCCATGCATTTTTGGGCGACAGGCACCAGATCCCATTCATTGGTTTCAACCAGTACGGCATCGAGATCGGATCTGGCCAGCAATTCCTCTGGCGTCATCCAGCTGAGCCCCTGGTATGTTTTCCTATTGCCATAGGTCTTATAAGCTTCGGGACTGACCTCCGCGATGCCGACAACATCAAAAACTTCGGGATACTTGAGAATGGTAGCCAGTGTTGCTTCCGCGTGAAAATGGCCTGTTCCGATTTGACCGATTCGAATACGTTTCATATCCTGCCCCTTTCGATGAAAATAGACCCTGTTTGCTGCTTAATTCTCTTTTTGACGTTCACGGACGACACGGTAGTTGTTTCGACCTGGCGTGATGCCGCTTTGCACACCCAAGCCCCAGCCACCGTCAACCGTCAGATTAGCACCGGTAATGAAGCTGGCTTCTTCAGAGGCCAAAAATGCCACCGCGTTTGCGATGTCATCGGCTGTGCAGTTCCGGCCGATATAGTTCCGGTCACTGACATCCTGGGAGCCGCGCTCGACCAGGCCGGGTGAAACCGCGTTGACGGTGACACCAAATTCGCCAAGTTCCATCGACAGCGCCTTGGTCATCGCCAGCACGCCGCCTTTGGAAGCGGAATATTCGACAGTTCCCCGCTGTCCTTGGGTTCCTAAGACTGAAGCGATAAAAATGATCCGGCCCTGCTTGCGTTCGATCATGTGGTTGCACACCGCGTGGGCAAAGAACAAGGCACCGAACAGATTGACACCGATGTTGTCGAGGATCACATCTTCTGTCTGGTCGCAGAAATAGCACATTTTTTCGCGTGTACTGCCGCCCGCGCAGCAGACCAGGATGTCGATCTGACCAAAATGGGCGATCGTCTTTGCGACTGATTGCCGTACGTCTGCTGAATCTTTGACATCGGTACGAAAGGCGACGGCTTGTCCGCCTTTTTGACGGATTTCTGCGGCAACCGCGGCCGCTTGATCTTCGTTCAGGTCACAAATGACAACCGAGCATCCTTCTTGAGCCAGTCGCAACGCTGTATAACGGCCGATATTACCGCCGCCTCCTGTCACGATAGCCGTTTTGCCGATGAAACGTCTGCACATGTCCATTTTGTCTGATTCATCCTTTCACTTTGATATCGAGCTACCTTATCATCTTAGGTAATGGTCGGACCAATAACAAGGCAATGTTCAGACAATAGGTAAAATAGAAACATCGTTTTTTATCCATGCCGCTGTCAAAAATGGTATAATGCCCGTAAGAAAACAGGACATGAGGTAAACGATGGAATTTGGCGGCTGGGAAAAGAAACCGGATGTTTGTATCGATCAAGTCTATCTTGCGTATAAAGGATCCCTTGTCAGGGGGATCATCCCGCGCAAATCCTTTGGTCGTCCGCACCATGGGTTGGCTTACATCGTTTCAGGTCATGCTACCTATCATTTTGACAGCGG
>JAAZFW010000319.1 GCA_012511525.1 Clostridiaceae bacterium | reverse complement strand
TAAAAAGATGTCAAAGAATGACATGGTCTTGTCATTAAAGAAAATAAGCGGAATTCGGAAATTAACACGCTATTTTTATGACTCATTTATTAGATGCAGCGTTTTTGCTCCTTGTTGCATGGATCTTGCGCCGGTGACAGGCAGGAAGTGGTGCATTTTTGAGGAGGGTATCCGCGTATTTGACAAACGACAGGCTGAATATTGGTTATGTTACACAAATTTATAGCGATGTGCAGACAGTATGCGTGTGATGTGGTAAGCTTTATTCTGGCTTTATTTGGCGGTTCAGCCAAGGCCGCATGACATGTGAAGGAGACTGATGCTGTGTTTACTGGATTTCTTATCGCTGTAGCTGTTGCCATTACCATCACGCTCGGGTTTGCCGCCTACAACTATTTCTACGTCAAGCGGCTCGCGCCCGGAACCCGCGAGATGCAGGAGATCGCCGGGGCGATCCAGGAGGGTGCCCGGGCTTTCATCAGCCACGAGTACAAGATCATCGCCATGGCTGCCCTGGCGATCGCCGTGGTCCTTGGCGTCGTGATCGAATGGTACGTCGGGGTCACGTTTTTGCTCGGCACGTTCATGAGCGCGCTGGCCGGTTACGTCGGTATGAAGATCGCCACGATCGCCAATGTGCGCGTATCGAACCAGGCGAGAGAGAGCAAAAGCCTGGGCAAGACGCTCAAGGTCGCCTTTCGCGGCGGCTCGGTCATGGGCCTGTGCGTGGCCGGATTCGGCCTTTTGGGCATGCTTTTGGTCTATGTGTTCTTCGGCAAGATCGGCAGGCAGATCGAGCCGGAATCCATGACGGTCGTCGCGAACTATCTTGGCATATCGTACATCCCTTTCACCATGTCGATCACCGGGTACTCGCTGGGCTGTTCGGTCGTCGCCCTGTTTAACCGTGTCGGCGGCGGCATCTACACCAAGGCCGCCGATATGGGCGCTGACCTGGTCGGCAAAACCGAGGCGCACATCCCCGAGGACGATCCCCGCAACCCGGCCACGATCGCGGACAATGTCGGCGACAATGTCGGCGATGTCGCCGGACTGGGCTCCGACTTGCTGGAAAGCTACATCGGCGCGATCATCTCCTGTGTCGTCCTGGCCTGCTACACGTATTTCATCAACGCCCATTCCAGCAACCCGATCAGCGACGAACTGCTGAGCAGGCTGCTGCTTTTCCCGATCCTGTTCTCCGCGATCGGCCTGATCGCCTGTGTCATCGGGATTGGCTACGTGCTGTTCAGGCCCCAGTCGGACAAGCCCCACCGCGAGCTGAACATTTCACTGTGGTCGAGCGCCCTCCTGATCATTATCGGCGGCTGCGCGCTTTCCTGGTTCTATTTCCGCGGCCTCGACGTCTCGGCCATCGACTTCCATGTCGGACCGCTGTCGCCCTGGCTATCCGCGCTGACCGGCATCGCCGCCGGCATGCTGATCGGCTTTTTTGCCGAGTTCTACACCAGCTATGATTTCAAGGACACCCAAAAGCTCGCCAGGGCATCGCAGAGCGGAACAGCCCTGACCATCACCAACGGTCTGGCCCTGGGGATGAAGTCCTGTTTTTTCCCGGTCGTGATCCTGGCCTGCGCCGTGCTCGCGTCCAACGCCCTGGCCGGCATTTACGGCGTCGCCATGGCGGCGATCGGCATGCTGTCTTTTCTCGCGGCGACCGTTTCGGTCGACACCTATGGCCCGATCGCCGATAACGCCGGCGGCATCTCTGAAATGAGCAGGCTCGATCCCGTGGTGCGCCGCATCACCGACAAGCTGGATTCTGTCGGCAACACCACGGCCGCGATCGGCAAGGGCTTCGCAATCGGTTCGGCCGCACTGGCGTCGCTTTCGCTTTTGGTCTCCTACATGCATGCCCAGATCGGCATCGACGAAGCCGTTCATGAGGCGCTGCTCAATATCATCAGCACGCAGGTGCTGGCCGGTGCCTTTATCGGCAGCGCCCTGCCGTTCCTGTTCTCCAGCCTCCTGATCGACGCGGTTGCCGTCAGTGCCGGAAAAATGGTCCAGGAGGTCCGGCGCCAGTTCAAAGAGAAGCCGGGCATCCTCAGCGGAGACGACAAGCCGGATTACACGACCTGCATCAAGATTTCAGCTGTCGGCGCCCTTAAGGAGATGAAGCTTCCGGTCGTGATCGCCGTCGCCGTGCCGGTGGTCGCTGGCTTTGTCTTCGGCGCCCAGTTTGTCGGCGGCCTTCTGATCGGATCGACGCTGTCGGCCGTCATGCTGGCCCTGTTCACCGCCAACAGCGGCGGCGCCTGGGACAATGCCAAGAAGTATATTGAGTTTGGCGGCGTGGAAGGTTCCGGCAAAGGCAGCGAGGCGCATGATGCCGCCGTGATCGGCGATACGGTCGGTGACCCGCTTAAGGACACCGTCGGTCCGTCGCTGGACATCCTGATCAAAATCATGGCGACGGTCTCCTTGATCGCGGTTTCGATCTACAGCCGATTTAACCTGATGAACCTGTTCAACTGACCAAATCGACCAGTCCGACCGGCGGCAACGCCGGTCGGATTTGGGAAAATGACGGCTGGAAAAGGTGTTGACAAAGGGCTGGTACGATGATACTATAGCAAAGCGCCTCGGGCAAAACCGAGGACCGGACCTTGAAAATTGAACAGTGAAACAAGACAAAGACGAGCCAAAAGTTCAATTCAACGAGAGTTGAGAAACAAGTAAACAAAGAGCCAAATGGCTCTCAGATAACTTTATTTGAGAGT
>JAAZFW010000318.1 GCA_012511525.1 Clostridiaceae bacterium | reverse complement strand
AGGACGGGCAGCGGATGCTTTTTTCCGTGCGCGCCTGGATGCTCGCCTTGACGGTGAAAGCAGTCTGGCATTTGGCACAGCGCAAATCATAATACGGCATGGTCGTCACGCTCCTGGTCGGGTTTTCTCGTACTTTACCACGAGATGCGCAGCGTCTGCAAGCGGCGCGGCGCCAGTTGGATGCGAACAACCCGGCCGTCGATTAGCACCGGCAGATCGTCCGGCAGCGCTTCCTCGAGCAGATTTTGTGCGATGGCGCGAGCCGGCGCTTGCCAGAAGGTCAGCTCTGCGGTCTCGGGCTGATCGGACAAACTGGCAAGACGCACGATCAGGCCATCGCCATCCTCGGCCGATTTGAGGGCAACGAGCCGGATGGCGCTGCCGGAGAGCCGGAACAGGGACTGGCTGAGCGGCCAGGAGCCATGCTGCGCCTGGGCCAGCGGCAAGGCCTGCAGCACCTGGCAGAAGCGGTCGGCCGTCTGTCCAGGTTCGTCGCCGCTATCGCTTGTCACGGCGAGCCCTAAGCGGATCGTATGGTGTCCGATTTCCGGCCAGGGATCCGGGTCGATACTCGAGCGGATCAAGTTCAGGACCAGGCCGTCCGGCAGGCCGCGGAAACCGTGCTTGCTGTCCGAAACGAGCAGCAGGGCGCATCCGTTTGCGTCCGGAGCCAGGGCGTAACGGCTGGCCGGCACATCGTGCGGCAGCGGCGGGCGCTCGATTTCGCCCATCGGGATGTCATAGCGGAAGGAAGCGGGGTGATTGAGCGGCACGAACAGCTGTAGCTGGGGCAGGCCGTCTTCCCGGCTGCCGATTTCCTGCCAGCGCACATCGGCGTCCAGACGCAGCAGGCGTGCACCCTTGTCGAGCGACAAAGTGACTTGCAGCGTCGAGCCGGCGCCGAATTTTGTCTCCCAGCAGATGCTTCTACGCAGCGGGCCGGATTCCTGGCGGACAAAGCGCACGTTCTGGTGCAGCGAGGTGATCTGCTGCCAGGCGCCGACGACCCAGGCAGTCATCCCCCGTGAGGCGTCCTCGCGCACCAGACGAAACAGGAGCGACGGGTTGGCCGGATCGGCGAGATCGCACCCGGTCTTTTTATCGAGCAGCGACACGACCGACGCGTCGACCTCCGACAGGACGACCCGCAGGTGCTCGTTCTCAAGGATGCGCCAGGATGGACTGATCTGGCGCGGATCCTTAAAGCTGACCGATACCGGCTCGGCCGGCGCTTCGTCGACAACCAGGGTGGCGTAACCCATGGCCGGGACGGTGACCTCGGCCAGGGCCGTGACATAACGGTGCCCCCAGTAGGGATGCCGGCCCTGTTCCAGGATCTGGCAAGCCAGCGGACGGCCGTCGCCGTCGCAAACGCTCAGGCGGCCGGAGTCGCCCGGCCAATCCCACAAGGTCAACTCGCACAGCTCGGTCCGGTCAAACGGCAGCGAGTTCCAGACCATGAACAGGCGGTGACGCCCGCTGTGGCGGGCGGTGCGCGGCAGTTGGCCCAGGCCGGTCGGGAAACCAACGCCGGCGCCTTCCGCGCGGGTCAGACGGATATCCTCTTCCCGGCTGATCCCGGTCGTGTCGATCCGGTCCGCCAGGCTGCGCAGCGCGTTCATGCGTCCTGTGTTGGCCAGGGCCAGGGCTTCCTGGTAGCCGGCCATGGCATATTCGCGCGTTTCGGCCGTGCCGGAACCGGGCAGGATATCGTGGAACTGGTTGAACAGCACCTTGCGCCAGGCCGGCTCGAACGCACCGTCGACCTGGGCCAGGGCCGCCGCGGCCTCAGATTCCAGCAGCGCTTGCTCGGACAGGCGGTTGCCCCGCTTGATCCGCGTCTGGGTCGTGTAGCAGCCGTCGAAGATAAAGTTGCGCTCGCCCGTGGTCACGGGCAGCCGGTCCTGGATTTTTTCCGCTTCGCGGAAAAAGT
>JAAZFW010000317.1 GCA_012511525.1 Clostridiaceae bacterium | reverse complement strand
TCAGGCTTTGTTGCGCTTTTGGGCGACTTCGGTCCGCAATCGTTCGATCAGGCTGTCGACCGGCATGACCCCGAGTTCGCCGTCCAGGCGAGAACGCACCGAGATGGTCCCCTGCTCCACTTCCTGGTCGCCCAGGATAAGCATGTACTGCAGCTTGTCCATTTGGCCTTCGCGGATCTTCTTGCCGATCTTCTCGTCGCGGTCATCGACCGTGACGCGCAATCCGGCTTGGCGCAGCTTGTCGGCCAGTTGGCCGGCTTCTTCCAGGTGACGTTCCGAAATCGGCAGGATACGGGCCTGTTCCGGGGCCATCCAGAGCGGCAGGGCACCGGCGTATTTTTCGATCAGGAGCGCCAGCGTCCGCTCGTAGCAGCCGATCGAGGTCCTGTGGATGATGATCGGGTGACGGCGGCTGCCGTCCCGGTCGGTGTAGAACATCTCGAACCGCTCTGCCAATTGGAAGTCGATTTGGATCGTGATCAAGGTGTCTTCCTTGCCGAACACATTGCGGATCTGGATATCCAGTTTCGGACCGTAGAACGCCGCTTCGCCGAAACCGTGCGTGTAGTCCAGCCCCATATGGTCGAGGATGTTTTTCATGGTCTCCTGAACCGCATCCCATTGCTCCTCGGAACCGATATATTTTTCGCGGTTCTTGGGATCCCAGGTGGAGAAGCGATAGCTGACATCCTCATCCAGCCCGATCGTCCTGAGCATGAACGCCGCCAGGTCCAGGCTGCCCCTGAACTCGCGCTCCAGCTGGTCCGGCGCGCAGACGATATGCCCTTCGGAAATCGTGAACTGGCGCAGCCGGATCAGGCCGTGCATCTCACCGGAGGACTCGTTGCGGAAAAGTGTCGAGGTCTCGGCATAACGGATCGGCAGATCCCGGTAGCTGCGGGTCCGGGTCAGGTAAGCCTGGAACTGGAAGGGGCAGGTCATCGGGCGCAGGGCCAGCACCTCTTCGGTGTCGGCCTTTTCAGGGTCGCCCATGATGAACATGCCGTCCCGGTAGTGGTACCAGTGGCCGGAGATCTTGTAAAGGTCCGACTTGGCCATCAGGGGCGTCTTGGTCAGCAGGTAGCCGCGCTTCTCCTCCTCGTCCTCGACAAAGCGCTGCAGCAGCTGCAGCACGCGTGCCCCCTTGGGCAGCATGATCGGCAGCCCCTGGCCGATGTACTCGGTGGTCGTGAAAAAGCCCAGCTCGCGGCCCAGCTTGTTGTGGTCGCGCTTCCTGGCCTCCTCCAGCTTTTGCAGGTAATCGTTGAGCTGGCCCTTGTCCGGAAAGCTGGTGCCGTAGATGCGCTGCAGCATCTTGTTCTTCTCGCTGCCGCGCCAGTAGGCCCCGGCGACCTGGGTCAGCTTGAACGCCTTGACCTGACCGGTCTGCTCGAGGTGCGGCCCGGCGCACAGGTCGGTGAAATCGCCCTGGCGGTAAAACGAGATCACGGCGTCTTCCGGGAGCTCGTCGATCAACTCGACCTTGTAGGGTTCTTCTTTTTCCAGCATCAGCTGGCGTGCCTCGGCACGGGGCAGCTCGAAGCGTTCCAGGGGCAGATTGGCCTTGACGATCTTCTTCATTTCATCCTCGATCTTTTTCAGATCGTCGGGCGTGAAAGGCTCTTCGCGGTCAAAATCGTAATAGAAGCCATCCTCGATCGCCGGACCGATGGCCAGGCGCGTCTCCGGGAACAGCTGTTTGACGGCGTGTGCCAGGATGTGCGACGAGGTGTGGCGAAAGGCCTGGCGATAGGCCGAATCTGTAAAATCAGGCATAAAGGTTCCTCCTGTCTTAGCGCGGCGTGGTTTTGCGCTCACTTCATCATATTATATTCTCCCTGCTGTGTAAATCAACCGCGCCATTTGCTCTTGACAATTGATCAGTTCAGGCTTATGATCAGTATTGGTTAATGTACTGTACTGGATTTTGTGTTGCTCCTGTCGGAAGCAGAATGGAAGTGAGTTGATGGATTTGTGAATATCCAGTTCAAGAAAGGGGTTCTCGAGCTATGTGTCCTGTCGATGCTGATCCGGCGCGACCAGTACGGCTACGAATTGGCCAGCACCTTGTCCGAAACGATCCAGATCGCCGACGGGACCATCTACCCGATCCTGCGCAAGCTGGCATCAGACGGCCAGGTCACGACCTACCTGCAGGAGTCGTCGGAAGGGCCGCCGCGCAAATACTACACGATCACGCCCGCGGGCAGGCAGACGCACCAGGCGCTGCTGGCCGAATGGCGCCATTTCATCCAGCATGTCCATGTCATAACCGGAGGTGACCTATGAACAAGCACCAATTCATGAATCAGCTCCGCCAGGCCCTCTCTCCCCTGGACGGCCCGGCGGTCGC
>JAAZFW010000316.1 GCA_012511525.1 Clostridiaceae bacterium | reverse complement strand
TTTCAACGCCGCTCATGATGTCCATAAAGGCCGTGCCGGTTGCTTTTACCGTCGCCTCGATCCGTTCGGGTGTCAGTCCGCCGGCGACCATCACGGGCTTGGCGGCATGGGCGACAACCGAGCGGCAAAACGCAGGATCGAGAACCAGGCCTGACTGGTCAGCGTTGGCCGGGGAGCGCATGTCGGCCAGCAGCGCGTAGACCCCGGTCTGGTTGAGATCTTCGACCGCAGTCGCAGTATCCGCTGTCCCGTACCTGGCCTGCCGGGCGGCCGGGTCGCCGGGGATCGCTAGGATGATCCCGATACCCAGCGGTATGAGCGTTTCGGCAATCTGGCGCGTCTCGGCCAGCGTTTCCTGGTGGTGGAGCTGAACCAGGTGCGGATGCAGTTCTCTGGCCAGGGATACGACAGCCGCGGGGCTGCCGCCGGTGACCAGGCAGCTGCGTCCGGGCCGGTGGCTCTCCCGCACGGTTTCCACGAGCCGGGCGGCCTGCTCCCGAGCCAAATTCCAGGGGACCGGCAGGGGATACTCGGTCACAAATCCCATAATATCGACCCCGGACTCCAGGCAAAGGGCGACATCGGCAGCCTGGGTCAGCCCGCAGATTTTGAGTACGGGACGAGCCTGGCTCAGCTGGCGGAAGAGCAGCGTCATATCTTCTGCTTGCCAGAGGGCGGTGCCGACCAGGACGGCGTCCGCGCCGTTGGCGATGGCCCGGCGCACGTCGGACGGTGTCGCAATCGCGCTTTCGCTGACCAGGACGCTGCCGGGCGGCTTTCGCCCGGCCAGTTCGGCGGTGGCCTGCACGGTACCGCCGTCTTTTTCCAGCTGACGAATGTCCCGGTTGTTGATCCCGGTCAGGCTGGCCTTGAGCGAGGCCGCAAAAACCAGTTCATCGGCCGTATGTGTTTCGACGAACGGCTCAAGTCCGAGTTCGAGCGCCTGGCGGTACAACTGTGTTAGCAGGGGCCGGTCCAGCATGGAGGCGATCAGCAGAATCGCGGCGGCTCCCGCCTGGGCCGTCTCGGCGACAGCTATTGGATCGCGGATGAAATCTTTTCGCAACACCGGCAGGCCGGTGGCCTCTACGATAGCCTTAAGCAAAGCGAGCGAACCGCCGAAATGATCCGGTTCTGTTACGACGGACAAGGCCGGCGCGCCGGCCGCGGCCAGCGACTGGGCGACTTGGACCGGTTCGCGTCCGCGCAGCAGGTCGCCCTCCTTGGGCGAGCGGCACTTGATGTCCAAAATGACCGGAACCAGACCGGCGGCCTGCCGGCGCTTTAAGCTGTCTGAAAAGCGCTGCATCGTCTTGTTCCTGTCACATGGCGTGTGACAACCGGCACAGCTGCTCCAGCTTTTCCATCGCCGCGCCGCTGCGGATCAGCTGGTCTGCCCGCTGGATGCCCTCGGGGAAGTCGCCGGTTTTGCCGCCGACGATCAGGGCTCCGGCCGAATTGAGCACGATCGAGTCGCGCCTGGGGCCGTCGATCTCACCCGAGAAGACGCCGCGGATCGTGACCGCGTTTTCCTGCGGCGTGCCGGTCTTGATCTCATCCAGGCTGCACCGCTTGAAGCCGAAATCTTCCGGCTCGATTTCGAACGTGCTGATCGCACCGTCATGCAGCCGGTTGATCCGGGTTTTGCCCAGCAGCGAAATCTCGTCTAACCCGTCCAGACCGTGGACAAACATGGCGTCGGTGTAACCCAGTTCGCGGGCGACGTAGGTGACGGTGTCGAGCAGTTCGGGCTTGTATACGCCTAGAAGGTGCCTGGGCGCGAACGCCGGATTGATCAGCGGGCCGATGATGCTGTAGAAAATGGTCTTGATGCCCAGTTCAGCCTCGGCCGGGAGCACTTTGCACATGACGGGATGAAACAGTGGCGCATAGATGAAGGAGATCCCGATCCGCTCGATCAGCCGTTCGACTTGCTCCGGCGTCAGGTTGATGTTCACGCCCAGCGTCTCCAGGACATCCGCCGATCCGGACAGGCTGGAAATCGAACGGCTGCCGTGCTTGGCGATCGGGATGCCGGCCGCGGCCGCGACGATCGCCGTGGCGGTCGAGATGTTGAATGTGCTCAGCCCGCCGCCGGTGCCGCAGGTGTCCATCAGGTCCTCGCTGACTTTGGGCCTGAGCGGAATGCAGTTTTCGCGCATGGCCCTGGCGATGTAGGATATTTCCTTAAGTGACGCGCCCTTCATCAGGAGCGCGACCTGGAAGGCGGCGATCTGTACGTCGCTAACCTCTTCCTGGTTGATCGATTGGATCAGCTGAAAGACTTCGGACTCGGTCAGTTCCTGGTGGGTGGTGGCTTTTTGCAAAATGTTCTTGTACAAGGTCAGATCCTCCTCATGTGTTGGACGCGCCTTGGGCGGCCCGGTCGATGGCTTTGCGTAAGCTGCGGATAAAGCTCTGGACAGGTTCTATGGATGCCCGTTTGTGTTCGGCGATGATCCTGACGATGGCGCTGCCGACAATGACGCCGTCTGCGACCCGCGCGATGGCCTCGGCTTGTTCCGGCGTCGAAACGCCAAAGCCGACGGCGCATGGCACCGATGTGACGGCGCGGACTTTGGCCAGCATTGCGGGAATATCGGTTTTGATTTCGCTGCGCACCCCGGTCACACCGAGCGAGGACACGCCATAGACGAAACCTTCCGCGTCACG
>JAAZFW010000315.1 GCA_012511525.1 Clostridiaceae bacterium | reverse complement strand
GAAAGGCTGCTACGTGTATTGCTGCGACCGAGCGCTTGGCGAATACCTGAAGGAGCGTCTCCGGGTCATGCCGGAGCAAAGTAGATGAATCCTCTGAATCGTCAAACGCTCCTTGGCGTGGTGCAGATCCTGCTCGGCGCGACGGTTGCCGACCTGGCTTACCAGGTTACGCATCTGCATGGCGGCACGTTGGGCGATGTCCGGCGCGTCAGCGGACAGGCCACCCTAACAGGCGGCGCCGTCAGGCCGTTCGACGTCGTCTGGAAGACGCAGCAAAAATGGCTGCGACCCGGAGACCCCCTATCGTGGCGCCGGGAATACGACTTGTACCGGACCGATTTGGGCCGGCTCTTCAACCCGGCTTTACGCTGGCCCTCCTGTTACCTGGCCGATATGGACGGCAGCCAGACGCACCTGTGGCTGGAATTCATCGACGGTGTTTCCGGGCGGGATCTCACACCCGGCATGCTCGAGCAGGCAGCCCTGGAGTTGGGACGCTTCCAGGGACGCCTGTCCCGTCACCCCGAAGGGCTGCAAAAAACCAGCAATCTGGGCGACATCGGCTTCCTGAGACGGGATTTCGCGCAATGGCATACCCAGGCCTATTCCGAGGCGTATTTACTCTCCGACGCGTGCCGGCTGCCGGATCATCTCAAGCAGCAGCTGAAAACGGGCGACATACGGCTTTATGCGGGCAAATCATTTGAATACAGCGCTCTGCGCTCACAAGGATGCGCGCTCCCGGAACACCTGAAGCAGATGATCTTCGATCTGGACGAACAGCAGGAAGAGCGCTTTGCCAGTCTCGATCGTCTGCCGGTTGTGCTTTGCCATCGCGATTTCTGGATCGAAAACATCTTCGCGACGGATGGCGGCATCCTCCTGATCGACTGGGATACCGCCGGATGGGGTTATGCCGGCGAAGACATCGCCAGCCTGATCATCGACGAAACAGAGCCAGGGTGCGTAGACAGCTACATCCGCAAGCTGATTCCTGCCTACCGCCAGGGGCTGGCGGAATTTGCCGATGTCTCCGGGATCGACGAAGGCCGGATCCTCGACCTGATCCTGATCAAATTCGGCTACCGGATGGTGCAGACCTACCTGTTTTCCGATTCATTTGACGTGAAACAAGAGCAGGTCAATCTCCTGCAGCTGCTCTACGATCACCGCTCTCGATAACATCACCCTGTCGATCGCCATTGAATCTGCCGAACAGGATCAACCGGAACAAATGTGAATCAAACGCTTACAAGTAAATACAAAAAGAGCGGGGGTCGTCCAGGATGTCATTGGCGGCAGAAGCATAATCGCACATCACCGTTCGAACCAGATGATCGGGATCGCCCAATGCCACAAGAAAGCCGCAACAAACTCCCGGCAACGGCTGCGGCGTTACGCGGCAGGCCATGCCTGGCGTGCACAGAGAGCGGCCGCTGAACAATGTTTGCTCCGTATGTCCGATTTTCTTGCTGCGGGCCAGAAGAAGCGGACCGACCTGGAGTGTATGCATGCGCTGCCATACCATGTCTTCATAGGGAACATAGCTGATCGGATTGGTTGCGTCCAGCGTCCAACGCTGACTGCGAAAGTCATCCGGCGCATAGTGAACGGGTTCCACGGGAAAGATCGCGAGGCGCGGCGTCAGGTCGAAATGAACATCCAGTACGGTCTGACCCGGGGTCACGTCAAGTGACAGGTATCCGCCGGCCGGAGGTGTCAGGGAGCGGCTGTTCACGTTAACCGTCGTCTGATGACTCCAAGCTGGAATGCGGATCTTCAGCGGAACGGACCGGTCCTGACTGCCAGGGTCACCGCCTGTGATTGCTACGGTGATCACAGCATGCCCTTCTTGAAGAAAGGACCCGCCAAGGTTGATGTTTGCCATCCGTCCGTCAGGCAACGTGATTTTTGCGGTCCATTCACTATATAGATTGATGCAGATCGCATCACCTTCCAACATGACAGCCGCCTGGGCCATGTTCATGAATCCGCGCGGCAGGTTGTTGACGCAGCAATGATTATGCCGTAATCCGGTTTGGTAGGAGGTGATATGCCGGCCGCTGCTGCGAACACCGCGCGAACCCCAACGCCCGTCACTGTAGACACTGGCAAGAAAAGCATTGTAAAAGGCAAGCTCGAAAAGATCCATATACCGGCTCTGGCCAGTCAGCGCAAAAAGCTCGTAGTTAATCCGCATCCAATGGATCACATCACATGCTTCGCTGACCGCATTGATGAGCGGTGCCGCGTGGGCGAAGATATCGTTGAAGCCAACGCTGAACAAGATGTTCTTCTCATCTTGCTCCAGCAAACAGTGAATGGTTTCAACGGCATGCATATACTTCGCTGTTCCAGTCGCCCGATACAACGCCAGCAAGCCATCCAGGCAGGACATCAGCTCATACGCTTTTGCCCATGTCTGCGGTTCCGGATACCATGTGTGCAGGGGCTTTTTGCTGCGGGCGTTGGCAATCAGGTTGGGTATCCGGCCATCTGGGCGATCCCAGGATTCAGCCGCCTCGACAGCAAAGCTCAAATAGCGCTGGGAACCGGTCAGCTCCCACAGCAAGGTCATCGGCTTGATGATTGATCCGCTGGGCAGACCATTGAACGTCCCGGTGTCGCATAGCTGGATGCCGTGGTCATGCAACTCGCCGATCAGCTGATCGGCAAAACGGACCGCGGCGTTCAGGACCGTCTGGTCACCCAAGAGCTGGTAGGCTTCCAAGAGCCCCCAGAGCGTGTATTTTCGACACCAGATGTTCCAGTTCCAGTTGCAGGGCCAACCGACGACTGCCCTGGCCTTATCCCGGTAACAGGCAAAGACATTGCCGGAATCACGATACGTGCCGATGTAACCATCTTTCCGCTGGTAGCTGATCAGGCGATGTGCCGCCGTATCGATGAATGCGCGCAAGTCTTCATGACCAAGATAGCGGCAGACGCGTGCGGCGCTGATCATCCACTTCCCCCAGAACTCTCCTTGCCAATAACCGACGATCGTCTGGTCATCCACCTGGTTTTTAAAGGCGTCCTCCGCTTCCTGATAGATCACGGACTTGGCTTCATCCGATGTGATGCGGTTTTCAACCAGGCGATCGAGCAGATTGCCGACCGAGCCCCGGATCACGATTTGAGACAGGTCCAGTGGCGAGATTTTATTCGAAACAGCAAGCATAACCTACCCTCCCAGCCTTGACGACACGAATCTGGATATCTTGATTATGCCAGCGCTGTCAGCCGAAAGCGTTAACAAATTACGTGTTTTTGTAACAAAACAGGATATAATGGATCGACACAGGTGCGCGTCCGCAATCAAAATAGGAACAGGTGGTCCTCATGACCGGTTTTGATCCGCTTTATGCCCTTTCCCCCTATGTCCGTTACATCGGCACAACCGAACGCACGCGAACAAGACAGCCTTTCACGATTTCCATGGAAACCGACAATGTCTTCATCTTTGTCATCGACGGTCAATGCGTTCACAATCTCAATGGCCGTAAGCGCGTATTGTCCAAGGGGATGCTCGAGATTATCCCGCCCTACACCGCCCAGACGATCACCGTCACCGAGGACCAGGCAGTCAAGCTTTTCTATATTTATTTCGATTTGTTCGAGACAGAAGAGAGCCATCGTTTGATCTGTCGCCCGGGCTACAAGGATACCAAGCGAACCATACCGGAACTGGAGCTTTATTTCATCGATAAAGAAACGCTTGCCCTGGTCAGCGACGAGCTGTATCCGCGTACTCTTGAGCTTTTCGCCGAATTGTCCAGCCTGCAAAGCCAGGATGATCCTCTCGCCGGACTATCTAAAAAAAAGATCATGCTGGAACTCCTGCTGATTTTCTTGAGCAGCAAAAAAATCCCGGAAACCGATCAGGAATGGATCAAAAGAGGTTATGTGGCCCGGGCGATCCGCCATATCGAGAAAAACTATGACGACTATGCGCTTTGCAGCGAGACAACCGCCCGCTTCCTGCAGGTCAACGCCCAATACCTGTCGCGGCTTTTCAAGCGCGAGCTGCAGATGACGCTAGCCCAATATATCCGGCATGTCCGAATCAGCCGGGCGAAAGCACGGTTCAATCTGGCGGAAAGCGTGACTGAAGTGGCGGCCAAATGCGGGTTTGCTTCCGTCCAATCGTTCTCGCGCACGTTCCGGCAGGCGACCGGCCGCTCCCCGTCTGATTACCGGCGCACAGACAATTGAACCTGACCGGTGATCATCATCTTGTTTCAAATCGGGCCAGGAAGTCGAGCGCCGCGTTTTCGTCCAGCGGTCTGCTGACCAGGTAGCCTTGAATCCAGTCGCAGCCGCAAGCTTTCAGATAACGCAGCTGTTTTTCATGCTCAACACCTTCGGCAATCGTGATGTGGTCAAACTTGTGGGCCATGGCGATGATATCGGCGATAACCGTCTTGTCCGGATCCGTCTGCATGATGCCGTCGACAAAGGACTTGTCGATCTTAAGGCTCTTGATATTGAGATCCTGTTCCCGTGAAAACGACGAGTATCCCGTGCCAAAGTCATCGATGGAGACGTGGAGCCCCGCACGGTCCAGAACACCCAGGATCCGGTTGATGCGGTCAAAATCGGCAGCAAAAACAGACTCCGTGATTTCAAGGCCGATGCTTTCCGGATTGACGCGCACGTCCCGAATGACCTGGAACAAGTTCCGGCTGAACTCGTGATCGATCAGTTGAATGATCGAGATGTTGATCAGAACGCTGACTGATTCAAACCCGCTCTCGTGCAGCCGCTTCAGAAAACAGAGCGCCTGGCTGACGATTTTCCTGCCGATCGGCAAGATCAGCTTCGCCTCCTCGGCGATCGGGATGAATTCGGCCGGCGACAGGTTGCCCAGCATATCACTATGCAGCCGGGTCAGCGCTTCAAACGCGCAGATCCGACCGGTTTTCAAATCCAGGACCGGCTGGTAATGCAAGTACAAGCCGTCATCCGCCTTACTGGCGGCAACCCTTATCAGTTCGTCCTCGATGTCCTGCCTTCGGGCAAAGTTCGCCGCGAGCTGGTCGTCGTAATAGCAGACGCCCAGCTCGTGCTCAGCATCTCGCATGGCGTACTCTGACGCAATCAGCAGGTCTTTGAGCAGCTGTTCAACCGCGTAGGCATTATCCTGATTGATTTCGACGATGCTGATCCCGCCGCCGATCCGTTCGGGCGCCAGGTGCTCCTTTAATGTGGCGGCGATTTCCTGGCTGAACCGGATCAGATCCTGCTTGTCGGTGTAGTTCTTGATGTAAAACACGAACCGGTTTTCATACGTGCAGAACAGTGAGCGAGTACCTGAACAGTGGTCAAGCAGGGCGGCAACGATCTTCTTGATCAGTTTTTGCGTGTACTGAAAGCCGTACCGGCTGGTCAGAGACTGGATCTCAACCAGGTTTATGCCGACAACCGCCCGTTTTTCGTGTAGAGTCCGGTCGGCGTCCTCTGCCAGCAGGCGTTCCAGGAAGCTACGGTTGTAAAGGCCTGTCCAACGGTCGTGATCGTTGTTGTAGCGTAATGCTTGCTCCATCTCTTTGCGTTGCGTGATGTCCTGGAGCAGGGCGATATGGTTTTGCTGGTGGCTGTTGGCAATTTTTAACGCAGAAACGCTAAGCTGCACCCAGACAATGGAGCCGTCCGGCCTGATCAGGCGCTTCTCAATCGAATAGGCGTCTATTTCACCCGCCTGGAGCTTTGCGTACTGCTTGAGATCCTATGCCAAATCGTCCGGATGGGTGATTCTGGCCCAGCCCAGCTCCAGCAACGAGGCTTTGCTTCTTCCGGTGATCTGTTCATACATGGGGTTGATCGAATAGTGCACGTTCTGCTGTGCGTCGCTCGGGTCGCTGCCAAACGAGATCGCAATACCGATCGGCGCTTGTTCGAAGATCAGCTCATACGTCTGGCCTTGTGTCTGCAGTTTTTGCTCGAGCGCCTGCTGGATCTGCAGCAAATCGACATGGGTCTTGATCCTGGCCCGCAAGGCATCGCGCTGCAGCGGCTTCCTGATGTAGTCCGCCGCACCCATCTGTAATCCTCGGATCTCATTTTCCATCTCGTCGCTGCTGGTCAGCAGGATCGTGCGCAATCGTCTTAGGCGAGCATCATTGCGCAGAGCCTCGAGCACTTGGAAGCCGTCCATGTTAGGCATGTTCAGGTCGAGTACAACCAGTCCGAGGTCAGGCTGCTCCCGGATCTGCCTCAGGGCGTCGGCGCCATCCACGGCTGTCACAACCGTATAATCAGGCAGCATGCTTTTCAAAATCAACCGGTCAGCGGCCGAATCATCGGCAAACAGTATTTTTACGGGCATTTTGTCCCTCCCCGCCCCTTTATCAGCTTGGCATTTCATCGCAGATGGCCTCAATTTCCTGCCGTAATTTTCGCAGCTGCAGCGAGAACCGTTCTGCCAGCGGCGGTATTTCGTCTTCACCAGCAGACTGTAAAACACGCTGCAAGGCCCTGGCCGTTTCGAACAAAGGCCCGGCTCCGATGCTGCCGGTGCTGCTTTTAACCTTGTGGACGATTTGTGCGGCGTCTGAATAGCGTCTTTCCCGGATGGCCTGCCCGATCCGGGCCTCTGTGTCCTGGTTCTCCTGGCGGTAAGCCTCCAGAACCTGGCGGTAGGCCGCCCTGTCGCCGCCCATATTTTTCTCGCCGGCGGCCTGGTCTAGAATCATTTCTTCACCTGCGTCTCCTGTGTCTGCACGTGTCTGCAAGAGCGAACGAATTAACTGGAGGAAGCGGTCCGGGTCGAATGGCTTGCTGAGATAATGCTGCATACCGTTTTGCTCGCATCGCTCCCGGACGTCCTGAACCACATCCGCAGTCATGGCGACAATCGGCACATCCGGCGCCTTTTCCCGGATCGCCCGGGCGGCTTCGTAGCCGTTTTGGACCGGCATGTGCAGATCCATCAGAACCAGTCCGATCGTGTCCCGGTGTTGGCTAAACAGCAGTACGGCTTCCTGGCCGTCGCTGGCCGTGATCGCTTCGATGCCTGCCTGTCGGAGCAGCGACCGGGCGATCAGCTGGTTGGTCTGGTTGTCATCGGCAAGCAGGACGCGGCGCAACGCGCCTGATCGGGCCGGGTTGGGTATGGCCTCTGCCGTCGGCTGTGTTCCTGAGACGTCCTTCAGTTGAAATACGTCCAAAACAGCTTTCAGGAGCATGGACGGGATGACGGGCTTGCCGACAGCAGCCAAAACACCGTGGGCGCCGATCTTGTCAAACAAGTCTAAGCGCATCAGCGGCAGCAGCATAAGGACAGTGGGCAGCTTCGCAATCCGGCAGTTGTTTTGCAAAGCATCGACAAAGGCAAAACCGCCTTCGTCAGGGGTGTCGTGGTCCAGGACAAGCAGGTCGAACCCATGGTCGGCCTCCAGCATGCGCGCCGCATCCGCGTCCGAGCCTGTTAGCTCGCACGGCATACCGAAAGACTTAAGATAGCGGCCGACCGTCTCGCGTGCGCCGGATCGATCCAGAACCAGTGTCCGGATCGACTGGAGCGGCTGTTCGGCCAGCGCGCTAGCTGCTGCCGCTTCGTTTGCCTGGTCCACGTCCAGCGGCAGCAGGACGAAAAAAGTTGACCCTTCTCCGGGTGTGCTGGTGATCTGGATGCGTCCATTCATGAGATCCAGCAAATTTTTTACGATGGCCAGTCCTAACCCGGAGCCACCATAGCGGCGATTGATGCTGCTGTCTGCCTGGGTAAAGGGTGTAAAGAGCTTTTGCACCTGTTCTCCGGTCATGCCGATGCCGGTATCGGTGACGGTAAAGGACAGGCGGCATTTTTCGTTCTCCTGGTCTTCGAGCCCGATCTCCAGAGCCACGTATCCCGAACTGGTAAACTTAACCGCATTATTCAGAATGTTGAGCAGCACCTGCTCAATCCGCTTCGCGTCACCGAAAAACCAGTCGGGAACAAGCGGATCGCGGGCCAGCCGCAAGTCGATTTTCTGCTCTTCTGTTCTATATGACACGATGTTGACCACATTTAAAATAACCTGGTCCAGGCTGAAGGACGCATGATCCAATTCCACTTTGCCGGCTTCGATTTTTGCATAGTCCAGGATATCGTTGATAATGCCCAGCATGCTGCCCGCCGCCTGTCTGATCCGGTCGACATACAAGGTTTGTGCCGGCGTCACGCCCGTTTTTTGCAGCAGATAGGACATGCCCGTAATTGCATGCAGCGGCGTGCGGATCTCGTGCGACATCCTGGCCATGAAACTGGACTTGAAGGCATTCGCCTGCTCCAGATCCTGCTGCACCAGGATTCTTTGCTGCACTTCCTTGCGCAGGCGGTTAATCCAGT
>JAAZFW010000314.1 GCA_012511525.1 Clostridiaceae bacterium | reverse complement strand
GCCAGAACAAGGCCGCCGGACGGTTCCATCAGGGCATCGACCGGCAGCGTGAAATCGTCGTTCAGCGGAACGGTTCGCCAGTTGATGTTGTAGAAATTCGCGTAGACCGGGTAGAAGCTGTACGTGACATCCGGGAATACGACCGCCCGTTCCGGCGTGTCCCGCGGGCCCGATGGCTCGAAGAATGCCTGAAATGCAATCGCCAGCACTTCGTCCGAGCCGTTGCCGACAAAGACCTGTGCCACGTCCAGGCCGTAATAGCCGGCGATCGCCTGGCGCAGGGCCAGGCTTTCCGGATCCGGATAAAGGCGGCAAGCGTCGGCCGGCAGCGTGTTCAAGGCAGACAGGACTTCGGGGGCCGGCGGATATGGGTTTTCGTTGGTGTTCAGCTTGATGAAGGTCTGCCCGCGCGGCTGTTCGCCTGGCACATATGGATGGAGCAGGCGGGTCTTCTCATTCCAAAAGCGGCTGCCGCTCGGTTTGTCCGGGCTGATCATGGTCTTTCCCCCTTCCGGGCCAAAAGGTCCGTGCCGAAGCGGACGCGCACGGATTCGGCGTGGGCTTTAAGCTGCTCGGCTTCGGCAAAATGTTCCACCCGTTCGTGGCAATCTGCCAGATCCTGGCGGGTATAACGGATGACGCTGATCTTCTTGATGAAATCGAGCGTGCCCAGCGGTGAGAAAAAGCGCGCGGTGCCGCTGGTCGGCAGGACGTGGTTGGTTCCGGCCATATAGTCACCCAGCGGTTCCGGGCTGTACGGCCCGACGAAGACGGCACCGGCATTGCGGATCCGGGGCAGCAGCGCTTCCGGTTCCGCCACCAGCAGTTCCAGGTGCTCAGGGGCCAGCTCGTTAGCGAAATCGATGGCCGTATCCAAGTCGGGAACAACCAGCGCGGCGCCGAAATCGGCCAGGGCGCGCTCGATAATCCCCGCACGGGGCATCAGGGGCAGGCGGCGGGCGACCTGGGCGGCAACCGCTTCCGCCAGGGTGTCGCTGTCGGTCAGCAGCAGGGCCGATGCCAGCGGATCGTGCTCGGCCTGGGACAGGAGGTCGGCGGCCACGTAATCCGGCCGGGCCGATACGTCCGCCACGATCAGGATCTCACTCGGTCCGGCGAACATGTCGATGTCGACCTGGCCGAACACCAGACGCTTGGCCGTGTTGACATAGATGTTGCCCGGGCCCGTGATCTTGTCGACAGCGGGGATTGTAGCGGTTCCGTAGGCCATGGCCGCAATCGCCTGGGCACCGCCCACACGGTAGATCTCATCGGCACCGGCCAGCGACGCCGCCGCCAGGATAGCCGGATCGACCGATCCGTCCGGCCTGGGCGGTGTGCAGAGTACGATCCGGCGCACGCCGGCGACCCGCGCCGGCAGGACATTCATCAGGACCGATGACGGCAGAGGCGCCGACCCGCCCGGCACATAAACACCAGCCAGGTCGAGTGGACGGCTGACCAGGCTGATCTGGCCGCCCTGCCCCGTCGGGGCGGTCACGTCCGGCGCCAGCTGCAGCGCGTGGAAGGAACGGATCCGTTCCGCTGCCAGGCGCATGGCCTCCATAAGGCGCACATCTACAAGGTCGATCGCTTCGCTGATTTCCCGCTCCGTGACGCGCAGCTGGCCGGCTGTCAGCCTGACCTTGTCGAAACGGGCGGTCAGTTCAAGCAGGGCATCGTCGCCGTCCTGTCGAACCTGGCATATGATCGCCTCCGTCGCCGCCACGACATCGGCCTGGTTCATCTTGCCGCGCAGGCCCAGCCGTGCCGACAGCTGCTTTCGCTCGTCGGGACCCGTGCGGATGATCTTTAAAACGGCTTGACGTGTCATGGTGTGGTCCTCCCGGCTTGTTCCAGCTGCCTGCGGACAGATTGGATCAGGGGATTGATCCGGTCCGCCTTCATCTTCATGCTGACACGGTTGACGACCATGCGCGCGCTGAGCGAAGCAATCGTATCCAGCACGGCCAGCCCGTTTTCCCTTAGCGTCCGGCCACTTTCAACGATATCGACGATGACCTCGGCCAGGCCGACCAGCGGCGCCAGCTCGACCGAGCCGTTCAGACGGATGATCTCGACGCTTTCACGCCGGGCTTCAAAGTAGGCCCGGGCGATATTGGGATACTTGGTGGCGACACGCTTGTTGGGTACGCGGTCCAGTCGGCCGGCCAGGTCCTCCGGACCGCAGACACACATGCGGCAAGCGCCGAAGCCCAGGTCGAGGACTTCATAGAGGCTGCGGTTTTCTTCAAGCAGGGTATCCTTGCCGACGATGCCGATATCGGCCGCGCCGTAGTCGACATAGGTCGGGACATCGGCCGGTTTGGCCAGAATAAAGCGAAGGCCCGCCTGTTCGTCGGTCAGGATCAGCTTGCGCGACATCTCGCGGACAACACGGCAGTC
>JAAZFW010000313.1 GCA_012511525.1 Clostridiaceae bacterium | reverse complement strand
GGTTCGGAACGGTGTCCAGGACCACGCCGTATTCCGTGACGGGATTGCCGCCGTCGGACAGGATGTCTACCGCAAAGCCGACTGTGTCAGCCAGAGCGCTCAATTCAGGGCCATACAAGGCGACTGAAGCCAGCGGCGGAGGCAGCGTGTCGAACGTGACATCGGCACCGGCAAAGTCCATATCGTCACGTATCGTGCAAACGGCCTTGGCATAGTAATGGGTTTCCGGAATAAGGCCCGTCACGGTTACCGAATACGTCCCGTTACCGTCCGGCTCGATGAGCGCGACCCGGTTGGACGTGTCATACGGCAGTGGATTGGGGGATGTACCGACCGCTACGTGAATAAACCCGACTTTGTTCTCGTTGATTCCGTCCTGGCTCAGCGTGACGGTAAAGGCTGCCGCTGTCGCTCCTGGTTCGATGGCCGTGATCGCAGCTACGGGATCGGGTGCCGTTGCGGTCGTGAGCGGCTGAACCGGCGTAGCACCCCAGCCGTCAGCGTTCAGGGCATAGACCCGGTATGCATAGTTGAAACGGCTGTGCAAGCCTGTCAGACCGATCTGAACGGACTGGGCGCTGCTGATGCTGGCCGCGACGTCGAACAGCTGCACGCCGGTTCCTTCGAGCGCCGGCTCAAGATGGCTGGCGGTCAGGGCGACCACATAGCGGCTGATCGTCCCGCCGTTGGGGTCGAGCGTGACGTTGACCGTGGCGCTGTAAAGGTCAAGATCGGTGACCGGAATGGCGGCATGACTGACGAGCGGCGGCCCGGACAGGCGTGTCGTCACGGTCAGGACATCACTGTAGCGGGTCACAAAGCCGCCCAGGATCGGGTCGGGCTTGCGCGTGTAGGCGCGCAGGTAGTAGGTGGTGTTGGGCTTGAGGCCGTCGATCGTCTTCTGGGTGCCGTCCGCAAGACCTAAGGTCACGTTGCTGACCCCCGGCGCACCGTAGAGCGGCATCGGGTTGGTCTCGCTGTAGAGGACAACCTTGCTGGCGACAGGCGATCCTGTTGTTTCCAGCGTCACGGTCAGGGCCGTCGCCTGAATGTCATCGACATGGAACGATGTGATCAGCTCCGGCGGCACCGCGCTCAGCGTATTCTTGGTTGTGAAGCTGACCGCCGGGCTGTAGCCGGTGCCGTTGGCGTTGATCGCGTAGGCGCGCAGGTAGTAGGTGGTGTTGGATTTGAGGCTGGACAGCAGGGTCGTGAACATGCCGTCTGTGTCGGTAAGCGGAATGAACATGCTGTCAAAATCGTTCAGGGTGGGATTGGGCATCTCGGAATAGACAAAGCCCGTCTCAGTGACCGTGGTGCCGGCCGGCGTGGTGAACGTTCCGTAAACCTCAGCCGTCGTGTCGGTAACCTGCGGATCCGTGATCGTCAGCAGGGCGACCGACGGCAGGATTGTGTCCAGCGCCTCGGTGGTGAAGCTGTACTGGGCGCCGTAGAGCGTTCCGGACAAGCTGTGGATGAATGCCTTGTAGTAATACGTCGTGTTGGCGGACAATCCGGACACCAGGACATCAAACTGCCCGGTTGACGCATTGGTCACATCGTCCAGGGCGCTCTGGGCACTGGACTTGCCCAGGAGCGGGTCGGGCAGCTGGTCGTAAACAAACCCGCGCAGCGTGGGCTCGATACCGCCGGTTGAGACCACTTCGCCATAGAGGCGGATGGCGGCCGTCGTCTTGTCGGTTATTCCGTCCAACGTCAAGACGGCCGGGGCTGTAATCGTTGTAAACGTCAGCGAATCGCCATAGCTCGTGCCCTCGTTGTTGCGTACGAACGAAACATAATGGTAGAGCTGGCCGGGCAGCAGGCCGTCGGCGATGGCAAAGAATGGGATCGGGGCAGTCTGGGATGTAACCGGCGCCATCACCTCGACCGCGTCAAGGGCGCCCCGGACGGGATGGGCGTTGGTGGCGGAATAGAGAAAGCCGTGCTCAATGATCGAGGTGTAGCCGGTGCTGCCGATGGTCGCGTTCAGCCGGGCCTTGTCGCTGCGAATCACCGTGGCAGGCTGTGTGGTGACGCTTGCCTGGACCGGTTCCGGCAAGGTGGTGATCGTGCTTTTTGCACTCCTGGCCTGGCCGCCCTGCGACTCGAGCAGGACCTGGAGATCGTACTCGGTCTCGTAGGCCAGCCCCCCGATTTGGAAAACAGCCTGACCGGTGGCATCGTCAAAACGAACCAGGCTGCCGCTCAGCCGGGCCGGGTCGTAGACCGGTTCGCCAGCATCCGGATCGTCCGCGTACAGGCTAAGGCTCTTAACCTCGTCGCGCGCGTCGATTGTAACGGTCGCCGTGACATAGACCCCGGTGCTTAGTGCCTTGACATCGTCGATTGAGACCTGCGGATTGGCGTAGGTGCGGAATGCCAGCTTGGCCGAATATCCGGTCAGATCGTACGTGTTGGTCATCTGGACCTGGGCGATATATTCGGTGTCCGGTTCCAGGCTGGCGAACTCGATACCCGTTTCGAAGGGATTCTCGTAATCGTCCCAGGTTTCGGGACCGAAGACGCCTTCCGCCAGCGGGTCGTTCGGATCCAGGTTGCCGGCCGGAGCGAGGCTCTGGCGCATCACGACCACCGCGCTGGATTTCAAAGCCACGCCCAGGTTCTGGAACCAGATGCGCTGATCGGGATCGTAGCTGACACCGGTGCCAGTATCCAGCAGCTGGCAGTCCAGACGGACCGTGCTGGCACCCAGCGACATCAGGCTAAGGCCCAGCTGCGGCGCCTGGGGCACGACGGTTCTGATCGGGATCAGGTCGCTGTAATAATCACGCTCCGTATCCGACAAAGTGCCGTAGGTGCGGGCGGAGCCGTGAATCTGAACATAATACTGCTGTCCGGACGGCAGATTGGCAAAGGTCGTTTGGTAATCGCCGACCGGATTGGTCCCGTCGGGTGTGTAAAAACCGTTTACGACTTTGCTGTAGGGATCGTAGCGGATCAGGTAGACCCGCAGGCTTTGCGTGTCCTCGTCCGATGTATCCTTGCCGTAGTGGAAGCTGACCGCGACGCTGCTGGCGGTCGCACGGACGAGGATGTCGGTGATGTACTGCGAGCCGGCATCGGCTTCCTGGACCGGCAAGGCAGCCCACAGGCCCAGCACCAGCGAGAGTGCCAGGATCAGCGACGCAGTTCGTTTTGCCGTCTTCTTTTTCATGGGGATCCCTCCTGCACGATCAATGAGGCCTTCGCGACACGTCCGGCACCGCACCGGCAACAGACCCGCCGGCTCGTGCGCAAACACATCGGCATGGTTGTTGTGCGATGACCAGAGATACTTTTATTGTCGATGAGCAAGAAGGTGATAAGAATCCACAAATGTCCTGATCTGAATAGACATTTGTATATGGCTGCGACACCGCTTCGCGGATGGGGCTATTCGAGGCGGATCAGGCCCGCGCGCAGGGCATAAGCGACCAGTTGGGCACGGCTTTTCAGCCCGGTCGTCGCATACAGGTGCGAGATGTGGATGCGCACGGTGCCATAGCCCAAATAAAGTTCCGCGGCGATTTCACGGGCGCTCTTGCCCTGGGCCAGCAGGGTGACGATACGCAGGTCCAGGTCGGAAAAGCTCGGTTTCTTATGGTTGTCGCTGTTCAAGCTGGGGAAAACCCGGTAGGATTTTTGCGCGTAGCGGATGAACTCCGTCAGCTCCTCCAGCGAAGTGTTTTTCCAAAAGAACATGTCCGCGCCGGCCTCCTCAGCCGCCTGAACCAGGCGGTCGTCCTCGACGCCGGTCATCACGAGCACCTTGATCGCGGGAAAATCCCGCTTGATCCGGGCCGTGTAGTCAATCCCGCTGCCATCGTTCGTGAACACATCCATGACCACGATATCCGGCTGCAGCCGCCGGCACATGTCTGGGGCTTCGCTGGCCTTGTCGGACCGGCCGACGACCTCAATGTCCGCAACCTGTTCAAAGGCCTTGGCCAGCGTGGTGCTGAGCAGGTTCTGGTCCTCAATCAGGACGATTTTCATTGTTGTCCTCCTCCCCGGTCCGGTCGAACGTGACCATAAGTGAAAAGTGATTCTTTTTACTGACCTGGATGCTGCCGCCGGCCTGGCTGACCCGCATTCGGATATCGTGCAGGCCGCGGCCCTCGGCGATTTCCGGCGTGCTGTCCAGCGTGTCGTTGCGGATCTCAAGCCCGGCCTGGTCGGGCTCCGAAAAAAAGCGGACTTCGATCGTCCGGGCGTAGGCATGGCGGACAGCGTTGGCAAAAGCCTCGCGCAGCACCGGTTTGAGGGCTTCTTCCTGGGCTGGCGTGAATCGGGCCTGCCCGGTTACAAGGGTCGTTACGCCCAACTGCCGGTAGCTTTGCGCCAGGCGGCTGATCGCCTTATCCAGGTCGCCTGGAAACAAGGCCAGCTCATTTTCGCCGGGCATCGCCAGCAGCGCGCCGCATTCGGCCAGTTTGGCCGCATCGACCGGAACGACACTTTGCCGGATCAGCATATCGACCGTCAGCCCGGCGATCGCCAGCTGCTGCGACCAGGCATCGTGAGCCATACGGCACAGCCGCTCGCGTTCATGGGCCGCTTCCTCCTCGCCGAGCCGGGCGATGACCTGCTCCAGTTCGCGGTTGCGTTCTGCCAGCAGCCGGTTATCCTGCTCCAGGGTGCGGCTGACCCGGGTCAGGCGGGTGGTATCCGACAAGCTCAGCTGGGTGTATTGCCTCCGGCCAACTCGGAACGTTTGGCGTCTCAAGGCATACGACGCATCACCCTTTCGGATGGCGAGGCTCCCGCCTAGATCGCGGACCTCGAGATCGCGCTGGAATTGCTGCGCGGTCAGCGCGCGGTCAAAGGCGCTGATAGGGTCGCCTGCAGGCAGATCAAGCCTGCTGCACAGCGCTGTGAAAGCCGGGTTGGATTCGATCACCCAGCCGCGTGCATTGGCCACGCACAAGCCATAATCGATGCTGCGCACCATGTGGGGAATGATCGAGCGGGTCAGTTCGCTGCGCCGGTAGGCCTGGAAGGTCAGCAACGTGTGAACCGCGTCAAGACCGAGCCAGGCGACAGCAAAGCAGATCAGCAGGGCGGATATCGGCGGCGGGAGGAAAAGTTCCAGCGGCAGGCAAAGCAGCGGCAGCCATAAGCCTGCCTTGGCGGGAAGCAGGCTTTCGGGCAGCCCGAGCGGATGCCGGCGGCACCAGATGCCGTGCAGGACCGGCAGAAAGGCAACCAGGCGCGGCACGCGGCTGATCCCCAGGTACAGTCCCCCCTCAATGGATGAGACGGCCATGACCAGCTCAAGAAACAACACCAGCGAAACACATGCTAGCAGGCCGTAGTGCAGGCGAACACGGCGGACAAAATGCGGCTGGAGCAATTCGCTTGCCTCCAGGGCTGCGACGGACTGCAAAACGCCGGTCAGCAGCATCGCGAGCAAGGCCGCGATGCTGACGCCGTAAGGGATGGTATACCAGATCATCGCGCTCCCTCCTCCCGGTTCCAGGATAATTGAACCCTCAGGCAGTCCTCTTCGTCATTCTGGCTGGCCTGGCCCGCTGCTGCGTGAACCTGACGGAGCAGGGCCTCATCCAGGATGCTGCCGGATCCGGTCAGACTCCCGTTCTCGAGCGCCAGGCAGGCGGTCAGCGTCATGTTGTCCTGATCGCTTTCCAGGTGCAGAACAAGAGATGTGCCGGGCCAGGCAAAGCTGGCCAGGCACAATCGGTCGATCGTTTCCACCAGCAAAGGCAGAACATCCGGCGGCAGCATGCCGTGCGCACGAGCCGTGGCGACGCCGTCGAGACCGACACGGCGCCCGTCCTTGACCAGACCGGTTGCATAGCGCGCAACCAGGGACGCGGGCAGCTCGGGATGTTCCTCCAGGCTGCGGATGATCAGCCGCAGGCGATGCTGGCAGATAAACAAACGCAGCCGGACAGCGCGCAAGGCCTGGCGCAGCACATCGTCCGGCTGGTCGGGATCGATGCTGGCAAGCGATTGCCGCGCGTTTTTCAGCTTGTCGCGAAACAGCTGATCCCACTGACGGGCATAACGTTCCTGCTCCAGCCGGCTCGCCAGGGCGGACACATCGCCAAATTGGCGCGCCAGCATGGTGTTGACATCGATGAGCCTGGCCCGGGTTTGCTGCAGCCGGGTTTCCAAGTCCCGAATTTCCGTGATGTCTTCGAGCAGGACAACCTGTCCGGCCGGAACATGGCTGTCGTGGCGTTTGAACACCCGCCTGCCGACCCGGATGTCCGTTTCCGGTCCGTCTGCCGAAAGCAGCCGGTCGACCGCCGCCGCCTGATCCAGATCCGGCAACGCAGCGGCCATGACCTCGTTGCGGTAACGCAGCTGCCCCGCACCGTCGAACACCGCAACCGCATAGGGCGAATCCTGCAGGATCGGCAGCGTCAGCCAGGAAGCGCCAAGAAAGCGTTCCCGCTGGGCGGCCAGGCTGAACAGCAAATAGAGAAGCGCCACCGTCGTCGGGATATCGAGGTCGACAACCGGCAGGACATTCAGCATGTAGGTCACCTGGTAGGCCAGCAGGAAGGCGGCCAGGATGCCGGCATACAGGAGCTGGAGCCGCTCGCGCCGGGCCATCTGCCTGCGCAGCAGCAAAACCAGGCCGGCGACGATCAGGGAAAAACTCCAGGTCAGCGACAGGTAGTACCCCAGTCCGTTTCGGTATTCGTTCAGATACTCGGCGGCCGTCTCCGTCTGGTAGACGAAGACCAGCTGATGGATGTCATTGCTCAGCACCAGGACGGACAACGCGAGCGCGGCGCCGGCCAGTCGCGTCAGCAAGCGCCGGGACGGCAGATAGCCGTTACGGCTGGCCGCGCACATGCCGATCCAGACGACTGGCAGGAAATGGCGCGGGATGTAGCTCATGAACCAGCAGTAGCGGGAAAGGTCCGCAT
>JAAZFW010000312.1 GCA_012511525.1 Clostridiaceae bacterium | reverse complement strand
GGGAAATCCTGGCCCGGACGGCCCTGCTGCCGGACCCGTTTGAGTTCCGCGGCATCCGCGAATACCAGGGCTTTGACACCATGCGCTCGATCAACTGGCTGGCGACGGCGCGCTCCGGCACCCTGAAGGTCAACGTCCACGAGTACACGGCTTCGCGCGACGTGATCGTGCTGCTGAACGTCGAGCCCGACGGTGCCTTCTACGAGGAAGAGCTGCTCGAGGAAGGCATCCGCATCGCCGCGACCTTGTGCGACAACCTGATTCATGAAGGCGTCTCCTGCGGCCTCGTCAGCAACGCGCGCGACATCATCACCGGTGAGACGATCGACATCGCATCCGGCCAGTCCAGCCAGCACATCCAGCAGATCCAGGAGCAGCTTGGCCGGCTCGACCTGACGCGCAAGCCGGAAGCTTTTGCGCCGCTGCTGCTCCAGCACGGATTTAGCACCTACAGGGATCCGGTCCTGCTCCTGATATCGCTTAACTGCAGCGACGGCATCTGCCGCGCCTGGTCGGATTGCCTGGGCCGCGTCCATGACGGACTGTGGATCCTGCCGCGCTATGCCGACCGCCAGGACCGCCTGCCGGACACCGAGCACGCCACGCTCTGCTGGGAGGTGAAGCGCCGTGCCCGCTGACGTTCGCCGCCTGGACATGTACGGCTTGCTGACCGAGCTGATGCAAAGCCTGATGATCCTGGCCACCTTTGCCATTCCGATCGTCTATTTTGCGCCGGAACAGGCCCTGGTCCTGTTCGGTCTGGCTGTCTTTACCCTGGCCGCGACCGCCTGGATCCGCTCGGCCTGCCGCCATATCTGGCAGTTTGCCTTGCTTGGCCTTGCCATCGTCGCCCTGCCGCTGGTGCTGCCGATCCTGCCGCCTTTTTCCGTGACCATCTGGCCCCGCCTGATCACGGTCCCGATGCTGCTCTTTCTGGCCGTTCGCGCCTTCTATATCCGGCTCAAGCAAAAGGAAGAAAAGCCGCTCAGCAGCCTGGTGCAGCAAGCGCTCGTGATCTTGTACCTGCTGGCACTCAACTTGATCGCGCTGAGGCTGGATCTTGTCGTGGTCAGCCAGGCCTATTTCTACACCGGCGTCATATACCTGATGCTGGCCCTGCTGCGCTGGCACCAGCTTTCCTTGAACAGCCAGCTGGAGCGGTTCATGACCATGCCGACGCAGCCGGCTGCCCGGATCTTGCATTTCAACAACGTCCTGCTTTTGGGTTATGCGCTGGTGACGCTGGTCCTGCTGGTGATTTCCCCCCTGTTCCGTCTGCATGACCTGCTGCCCTGGCTGGGCTCGCTGCTGCTGGCCCTGATCCGCTGGCTGCTGCAAAAACTCCAGTCAGGCGAGCCCGAGCCGACCGAGCCCGAACCCGAACCTTCCCAGCCGCCCGGCGGGCAGGATCCGCATTTTCCGTTCGAGCCGACGGAGACGGCGCGCTGGCTTGTCATCCTGCAGGAGATTTTCTACTACCTGATGATCGCCGTCGCGGCTGCAATCGTCCTGTTTCTGATCTTCCTGGTGCTGCGTGCGATCTACAAGCGTTTTTACGAGACCGCCCAGCCGGATTCCGATAAGACGGAGTCTTTGCTGCCGTCCTTCCTGGATCAGAACCGGGAACGGATCCGCAAGGTGCAGAGCCGGTTTTCGATCCAGTTCGGCCAGACGCCGTCCCAGCAGGTCCGGCACAGCTTTTACCGCCTGGTCAGCGCGCAGCTGCGCCATGGTCTCAAGGTCGAAGCCAGCTTTACGCCGCGTCAGATTGTCGCCGCTCTGGACACCAAACAGTACCCGGATCTGCTGCGCCTGGCGAGCCTGTACGAAGCCGCCCGCTATGGTCCGGAGATCAGCACGCCTGAAGATGCCGAGCAGGCCCAGCGCATGGCGCGCAGTCTGCGCCGGCAAAACCTGCTCTTGATCCGTGAGCAAACGAAAACAAAAGGGAAGAGGGATGCGAGATGAAGCCGATTACCCTGTTCGTCCTGAAGTATTGCGGTTACTGCCGCCGGGCTCTGCAGCACCTCGAGGCGGTGAAAGCCGAACATCCTGAGCTGGCCCGGGTTCCGCTGGCAGTCATTGACGAGGCCGAGCAGCGGGAACTGGCCCGCCAGTACGATTATTACTATGTTCCGACGTTTTACATCGGGGACGAAAAAGTCCACGAGGGGCCGGTCAGCCGCGAACAGGTGCTTGGTATCCTGGAGCGTGCCTTCCAGGATCAGCGACAGGACTAGGAGGCTATCCGATGCACGAAGCATGCGGCATATTCGGTGTGTTCGGCCCCGCCGGGCTGGATGCGGCGTCCCTGGTCTACCGCGGCCTGTTCGCTCTGCAGCATCGGGGCCAGGAAAGCTGCGGCATCGCGGTCAACGACCGCGGTCAGGTCACGCTGCATAAGGACATGGGCCTGGTCGGCGAAGTCTTCGGCGACTTCGACCTGCGCCAGCTGCAAGGGTCCGCGGCGGTCGGCCATGTCCGTTATGCCACGACCGGACCCGGCAGCCGCGAGAACGCCCAGCCGCTGCTGACACGTTACAGCAAGGGCGTCCTGGCCCTGGCCCACAACGGCAACCTGGCCAACACCGACGTGCTGCGCCATGAGCTCGAGCAGCAGGGCGCCATCTTCCAGACTTCGATCGACTCGGAGATCATCGCATACCTGATCGCCCGATACCGGCCGCAATGCGAGACGGTCGAAGACGCGGTCAGCCGCAGTATGGACCAGCTGCGCGGCGCTTATAGCCTGCTGGTGATGAGCCGCGGCAAGCTGCTGGCCGTGCGCGACCCGCTCGGGATGCGCCCGCTGTGCATGGGCTATATCGGCGACACGGTCGTCTTTGCCTCGGAAAGCTGCGCCCTGGACGCGGTCGCCGCCACATTCGTGCGCGACCTGGAGCCGGGTGAGATCGTTGTGGCCGACCGGTCCGGGGTCCGCAGCCTGCGCACCCATTGCGGCCAGGTGCCGCGACCTTGCATATTCGAGTACATCTATTTTGCCCGGCCGGACAGCTGTATCGACCAGGTGCCGGTTTACCAGGCGCGTCTGGCCGCCGGCCGATTGCTGGCCAGGCAGCATCCCGTCGCCGCAGACCTGGTGATCGGGGTCCCTGATTCCGGCAGCGACGCCGCGCTTGGGTTCAGTGCGGCCTCGGGCATTCCGTTCGGCAAGGGCCTTGTCAAGAACAACTATGTGGGCAGGACCTTCATCAAGCCGAGCCAGGCGCAGCGGGTGTCGGCGGTGCGCATTAAGCTGAACCCCATTCGCGCCAGTGTCAGCGGCAAGCGGCTGGTGCTGGTTGACGATTCGATCGTGCGCGGCACGACCAGCGCCCGGATCGTCCACATGCTCAAGGCGGCCGGGGCAACCGAGGTACACGTGCGCATCAGCTCGCCGCCCTTTCTCTGGCCCTGCTATTTCGGCACCGACATCCCGACGGCTGACGAGCTGGCGGCACCGCACCACACGATTGAGGAGATCCGGCTCCAGATCGGGGCCGATTCCCTGGGCTTTCTGGATCCGGACAGCCTGGCCGACATGCTGGGCAAACCCGGCGCAACCTATTGTGACGCCTGCTTCAGCGGCCGGTATCCGGTCTTGTCCGGCGCTGGCAACAGCTCCGGCCTCCTGCTAGAATAAGGCCAGGCGGCGGCCCGGGCGGCACGCCGGGAAAGGAACCTTATGGATTGCATACGAAACAAAATCGGCTTTATCTGCGATATGGACGGCGTGATCTACCACGGCCGTCAGATCCTGCCGGGCGTCAAGGAATTTGTCGAGTGGCTGCAAAAAGAAGGCAAGCGATTCCTGTTCCTGACCAACAGCAGCGAGCGTTCGCCGCGCGAGCTGCGCCTCAGGCTGCAGAACATGGGACTGGATGTCGGCGAGGAGCACTTCTACACCAGTGCCCTGGCGACCGCTGCCTTCATCGCGTCCCAGTCGCCGCGCTGCACGGCTTATGTGATCGGGCAGTCCGGCTTGCTCAACGCCCTGTATGAGGCCGGCGTCACGTTCAGCGACGCGGATCCCGAGTACGTGATCGTCGGCGAGACCAGCAACTACGCTTTCGACGCCATCCAGAAGGCGGTCAACCTGGTGCTCAAGGGCGCCAAGCTGATCGGAACCAATCCGGACATCAGCGGCCCGTACGAACAGGGTATCTCGCCGGCCTGTAAGGCGCTGGTCGCCCCGATCGAGCTGGTGACAGGCAAGTCGGCCTATTTCATCGGCAAGCCCAACCCCCTGATGATGCGCACCGGCATGAAACTGCTCGGCTGCAAGCGCGAGGAGACGGTCATTATCGGCGACCGCATGGATACGGATATCGTGGCCGGGATCGAATCGGAAATCGATACGGTGCTGGTCCTGTCCGGTGTCACCAGCATGAAGACCATGCACGACTTCCCGTACCGGCCGCGTTACATCCTGAACGGCGTCGGCGAGGTCATCACGCGGCCTGACGGGGACTGCGGCCTGACCGTCTGAACTGAATCAGGATTTTGAAAGACCTAGGAGCCGTTTGAGTTCGGATAGCTCGTGAAACGTGAAGGGCCGCCATTGTCCCGGTTTCATCGACCCGATCGCGATGTGCATGATGCGGGTTCTGACCAGGCGTTTGACATCGTATCCGAAAACGTCGCACATGCGCCGGATCTGGCGGTTCAAGCCCTGGGTCAGCACAATGCGGAAATTGTACTTGCTTTCCGCCGTCACGCGGCAGGGACGGGTGACGGTGCCGAGGATTGGCACGCCGGACGCCATCTGGCGCAAAAACTCCGGCGTGACCGGCTTGTCGACCGTCACGCGGTATTCTTTTTCGTGATGGTTTTCCGCCCGCAGGATCCGGTTGACGATGTCCCCGTCGTTGGTCAGGAAAATAAGCCCCTCAGAATCGCGGTCCAGCCGCCCGATCGGGAAGACGCGCTGTGGGTAGCCCAGGTAGTCGATGATGTTGTCGCGACGCCTCGTGTCCGTGGTGCAGGTGATGCCGACCGGTTTATACAGGATCAGGTAGACCAGGTCGGCGTTTTGCAGAACCGGTTCGCCCGAGACCGTGACCGTCTGGCCCGGCAAAACGCGGCTGCCGGCCTGGGCGACGCTGCCATCGATAAGCACGGCGCCGGAGGCGACCAGCTGATCCGCCTCGCGACGGCTGCACCGGCCTGAATCGGCCAGGAACTTGTTGATGCGCACACCGATCGGTCTGTCTGGGGTCATCCGGCGCAACCTGCCTCGTCGCTGCCCTGGAAGACCAGGGCCGGCTGCAGTTTGCCGTTGTCCTTGACACACAGGATCGCCAGATCGGGGAACTGCTCTTCCAGGTGGGATATAAAGACGCTCTGGCCGGGCTCAGGCGGTTCTCCGACGATAAGGGCCCGGACCGGCTGATGGCGGATGAAGTCGGCGACGGCTTCGGCCGCGAAATCGTGAAAGCGGATGATCATCTCGGCCTCGAGCTGTTTTGCCATGTTGAAAAGGTATTCCAGTTCTTCGCTTGCCATCCAGTTGCCGGATCCGTGCGGCCGCACGGAAATGACTTTGAGCGGTGCGTCGACGATATCGGCCAGCTGCCGGCCGGCCTTGATCAGGCGGCCGCAGGATTCCTGATCCGTGACACAGACAAGAATCATGAGCATGCTTCCTTTCGCTGAGGTTTGTCTGTTCCACGTCCATTCTAGGCAACAAATATGAAGAGACTATGTCCTGGGGACAACAATCTGCCGACAAATCACGCGGGCAGATCCCGGGCCAGCGTGAAGGTGAAGACCGTGCCTTCGCCGGGCTTGCTCTGCACCGAGATGGTCTGGCCCATCAGCTGCAATATCTCCCGGGCGATCGACAGCCCCAGGCCCGTGCCCGGCTGCTGGTGCGCCTTGTCGGCCTTGTAGAAGCGGTCAAAAACATGCGGGATATCACTTGAGCTGATACCGATGCCATTGTCGCGGACCCGCACCTGGACCTGGTCCTGCGACCAGTCCATCTCCAGGCTGATCCGGCCGCCGGCCGGCGTGAATTTGATCGCGTTGTCCAACAGGATGATCAAAACCTGCTCAATACGATCCGGGTCGCCGCGCACGAGCGGGCAGGCCGAACGGTTGGCCGGCAGCTCCAGCGTGAGCTGACGCTCGTCGGCCTGGGAACCGTAGCGCAAGGCGAGATCGTCAAGCATCGACGAAAGGCAAAACGACGATTGCTGGATGGGCAAGATGCCGGCCTGCAGGCGGGACAGCTCCAACATGTCGTCGATCAGGCGGGACAGGCGGATGATCTCGCGCAGCAAGATGTCGTAATAGCGGCGCCTATCGCCCTCTTCGGTCACCATGCCGTCGCTGAGCGGTTCGATCAGGGCCCGCATCGCGGTCAGGGGCGAACGAAGCTCGTGGGAGACGTTGGCGACATAATCGCGTCTGGTCTGTTCCAGCCGCTCGGATTCCGTCACGTCGTGCAGGAGCGCGACCGCGCCGGCCAGCTGGTCCTCGTTGGCGATCAGGGGCGCGGCCTGGACGCGGATGCTTCGGCCGTCCAGCTGCAGCAGGCGGTCCGAGGGCCGGCGTTCCCGGATGGCTTCGGTCAGGCAGGATGACAGTTCGGCATAGGGTGCCAGCGGATCCTGGTCCTGCGCGGCGCTCAAGTCAAGCATGTAGCCGGCCGCCGGATTGGCCTGGGTGAAACGGCCCGTGCAGTCGATCGCGACCAGCCCGTCGCTCATGCTGGCGAGGATCTGCTGCAGGCGGTTGCGTTCCAGGATGAGGTCGGAGATGGTGCGGGAGAGCTCCTGGGCCAGGTTGTTCATCGTCGCGGCCAGCTCGCCGATCTCGCCTTTCTGGCTGACATCGGCACGGGCGGAGAAATCGCCGGCCGCCATGGCCAGCGCGACGTCCCGGGTCTGGCGCAGCGGCCGGATCAGGCGCGCCGTCGCGAAATAAGCCGGCAGGATCATCAGCGCGAACACGAGCAGGGAAGAGATCAGCAGGGCGAGATTCAGGCTGTTGAGACCGGCGTTGAGCTCTTTTAGCGGCTGAACAAAGAAGACCGCCCCGATGATGGTGGACTGCAAACCGAATTGCAGCGTGACCGGCACGCCGATGAAGAGCATCTCGCCGGTCGTGGTCAGAGGGAGCCGGCCGGTAAACCAGACCGACGTGTATTCACCGGACAGGATCATGTCCATCCGGCTGTTGATCTGTTCGCGGATACTGGGCTCGGCGTCGGCGTATTCGGCCGGCAGAACCGTGTTGCGGAACTCGCCGCTCAGCCCGTCGACGACAAAGATCCACGATTCGAAAAAGCTTTGTGCCGAGGTGATCAGCTCGTTAAAGTAGGGGTCGGGCTGCATCAGGGCACGAACGGCCATGGCGGCGATCGACTCGGCCTTGGGCTGGAGCTCGTTGACCTTGATGCGGGTGAAAAGCGGGCGCGAAATGAAGCTGTACATCAGGGCGGTCAGAACCGCCCAGAGCAGCAGGGCCACCAGCAGGAGCGAGAGGACGCGCCGGAAAAACACGCTTTTTTGCATCTAATGGAAAACCTCGAACTTGTAGCCGACCCCGTAGACGGTGATCAGGCCCCAGGCGGCGCCGTCGTGGGTGATTTTCTGGCGGATGCGCTTGATATGCGTGTCGACGGTGCGCGTATCGCCGAAATAGTCGTAGCCCCAGACCTGGGACAAGATCTGTTCGCGGTTCATGACCTGGCCGGGATGCGAGGCCAGCAGGTGGAGGATCTCCACCTCTTTGGGTGTGCAGGGGATATTTTCCCCCTTGACCTTGACTTGGTAGTTGTCGATGCTGATCTCCAGGCCTTCGAAGCGGAGCACCGAGCGGCCTTCGGGATTCTTTTCCCCCAGCCGGCGCAGCACCGCCTTGATCCGGGCCAGGACCTCGCGCGGGCTGAACGGCTTGACAATGTAGTCGTCGGCGCCCAGTTCCAGACCCAGGACGCGGTCGATCTCCTCGCCCTTGGCGGTCAGCATGATGATCGGCACGTTGCTGCTTCTTCGGATTTCACGGCAGACCTCGGTGCCCGTGATCTTGGGCATCATCAGGTCCAGGATGATCAGGTCCGGCTGGTCACGTTCAACCATCTGCAGGGCCTGTTCGCCGTCATAGGCCGAACTGAACGCGAATCGCTCCGCCTTGAGATAGAGGCCGAGCGACTCGTGGATGACCGGATCGTCGTCGCAGATCAGGATATGCGGTGTTTTCGCCATGTGTCTCACCCACCTTGCAAGCGGGCCGGCCCGGATCGGGCCGGCTCCCCGGATGGTTTGATTATAACCCAAAACAACCAGAACAGGGCAGTTTGCCATGATTGTTCAAGCCTATGCTATAATTGTTTTCACAACAGCGGCCTGGCCGCACCAAACGAGGAGCAGTTATGATCTATCTGGCCGATCTGTGGCAGGACTTTGAGCTGATCGATGCCGGCGACGGCGACAAGCTGGAGCGCTGGGGTCCTTACCGGCTGCAGCGCCCCGATCCGCAGGCAGTCTGGCCGCATGGCGCCTGGCCCAAACCCGACGCATATTATCTGCGCAGCAGCAGCGGGGGCGGCACCTGGCAGATGCTTAAGCCTCTTCCCCAGACCTGGACAATCGATTACAGCGGCGCGGCCGGCAAGCTGACGTTTCGGCTCGAGCTAATGGGCTTCAAGCATACCGGGCTGTTTCCCGAGCAGGCGGCCAACTGGGATTTCTGTGCCCGCCAGATCAAACAGGCCGCCGGCCGACCGGTCCGGATCCTGAACCTTTTCGCCTACACCGGCGCCGCCAGCGTGTCCTGTGCCGCGGCCGGCGCGGCTGAGGTTGTTCACCTGGACGCCTCCAAGGGCATGAACGCCCGGGCCCGCGAGAATCTGCAGCTGTCCGGCCACGGCGACAAGAATGTCCGCTTCATCAGCGACGACGCCGTCAAGTTCGTCGAACGCGAGATCCGGCGGGGCCGCCGGTACGACGGCATCCTGATGGACCCGCCGGCCTATGGTCGCGGACCGTCCGGCGAACTGTGGAAAATAGAAGACAACCTTTACGGACTGGTCGAGCGCTGCGCCCGGCTGCTGTCGGACCGGCCGCTCTTTTTCCTGCTCAACGCCTATGCCACCAGCCTGGCCCCGGCCGTTCTGGCCAATGTCCTGGACCTCGTACTTAAGCCCGCGTACGGCGGACATGCAGAAGCTGCCGAGCTGTGCCTGCCGGCGACCGCGCGCGGCCTGGTGCTCCCTTGCGGTGCGACGGGCCGGTGGACGCCGTGACCACGCCTGAGATACTGTATCTGGACAACCACCTGGTCGTGGCGGTCAAACCCCCGGGGATCCTGTCCCAGGCCGACGGTTCAATGTCCCCTGACATGCTGAGCCTGCTCAAGGAGGAGATTCGCCTGCGCTTCGCCAAACCGGGCCAGGTTTTTCTCGGTTTGGTCCACCGGCTGGACCAGCCGGTTGGCGGCGTGATGGTCTTCGCCCGGACCTCCAAGGCGGCCAGCCGGCTGAGCCGGCAGATCCGGGAACGAACCGTGATTAAGGATTACCTGGCTGTCGTATCTGGCAGGCCTGAGCCGGAACGCGGCACGCTGGCCGATACGCTGGTCAAGGACAGGAGCCGGAACCTCGTGCAGGTCGCGAAACCTGGGGATGGCAAGGAAGCCTGGCTGAGCTATTGCCGCCTCGCCAGCCTGGACAGTCCTACGCGCAGCCTGCTGGCCATCCGGCTGGGCACGGGACGGGCCCACCAGATCCGGGTGCAGCTGTCATCGCGGCAGTGGCCGCTGCTTGGCGACCGCAAGTACGGGCCTAAGACACCGGACCTGCCACGTTTGGACAACCTGGCCCTGTTTGCCTGCGGGATCGGCCTTGTGCATCCGACACGGCAAGAACGGCTCTATTTTTCAGCCCTGCCGCCGCGTGAAGCGCCCTGGACGGACTTCGAGTTTATTCAGCTGCCCGACATCGCGTCGTTGTGGACAGACCAATCGCATTCACAGAATGTTCACGAAGAAGCCCGGGGACCTATATCTGAAAATTCTTCCGTCTCATGATATAATCAAGAGCAGGAACCGGAAAGACCACCGGTTCCCAATACAGACTAAAGTAGGAGGATCATATGGGAAAACTTGATGGAACAAAGACCCTGACCAACCTGATGAAAGCTTTTGCCGGCGAGTCACAGGCCAGGAACCGGTATACGTATTTTGCCTCGATCGCCAAGAAGGAAGGCTACAAGCAGATTGAAGCTTTCTTCCTGGAGACCGCGGAAAATGAAAAAGAGCATGCCAAGCTCTTCTACAAGTTCGTCGCGGCCGGACTGGACAACAGCAACGTGGCGATCCCGATCGAGATCACGGCTGCCTATCCCGTGGCTTACGGCAACACCCACGACAACCTGATCGCGGCTGCGGCCGGCGAGCACGAGGAATGGTCCGACTTGTACATCGCTTTTGCCGACACGGCGGCCGAGGAAGGTTTCAAGGATGTCGCCGCGACGTTCCGCAAGGTTGCGGAAGTCGAGCAGCGTCATGAAGCCCGCTACCTCAAGCTGGCGGCCAACATCGCCGGCGGCACCGTCTTCAAGAAAGAGGAATCCGTACTCTGGATATGCAAGAACTGCGGCTATGTCCACGAGGGAAAAGAAGCCCCGGAGATCTGCCCGGCCTGCAAGCACCCCAAGGAATACTTTGAGCTGTTCTGCGAGAACTATTGATCGCAGTCAGATGACAAGAACAAAACAGCCCCGCCGTCCGGCGGGGCTGTTTTGAACGGGGAGGATCAATCAGCTCTTATTCTTGGCGACCAGGGAACCGTTCTGCTTCAGGATGCAGTCGGGCGGAATTGTGCCGCGCACCATGGTCAGGGGGTAGACTTGCGTGTTGCGACCGATGATCGTCCCGGGATTGAGCACGCTGTTGCAGCCGATCTCGGCATAATCGCCCAGCAGCGCCCCCATCTTTTTGAGGCCGGTTTCCAGCCGCTGGGTACCGACGCGCAGCGTCACCAGGCTGCGGTCACCCTT
>JAAZFW010000311.1 GCA_012511525.1 Clostridiaceae bacterium | reverse complement strand
TCAGTGAACTGAGCGATTTGGCTCAGGGAATCGTGCGTCCGGCGCCGCAGGACGACGATACGGACTCATGACCATTACGCCAGCAAGGCTATGCCGACCACCTTTTTTGTAACCGCGTCCAGATACAGCCCGATCGGGCCGAGCATGCCCTCGTTGATGTGCCGGAACTGGACCAGGACGACGAAGGGCCGGTTTTTGTTGTCCAGTTTGCTGCCGACCTGCTCCCAGTCGGTCAGCGTGACCCGGGCGTCGCGCCAGGCGCCGATGACTATTTTCTGACCGTCCGGACCCATGTGCGCCCAGGCGGCCTGGCGGTACAGGTCGGCGTCGCGGATGTCGGCAAGCGCTTGAACGAAGCCGTACCAGTGGCTGGTCAGCTTTTCATAGCGCCGGACCTGGTTGTAGGGCGGATCACCCGGTTTCCCGACCGCCGCCTCGTCCAAGGAGTCCGCTTTGGTATGGAAAAACCCCTGTTCGTATTCGTTGGGACCGGTATTCAGGAAGAATTTGATGTGCGGGCCGCCGTCCAGGCCGGTCAAAACCGCCTTGATGGTGCCCTCGGTCAGAATATCCAGCAGATCCTGGCGGATGGCCGTGTCGTTGATCTTGTCGACCAGGTCCAGACTCTGCAGCGAGAGCGGAACCGGGCGGGTGCCGAACTTGTCTGTCGTGTCTTCCAGATAACGGGCGATCCGTTCTAACTTATCCTGGTTCGCGTCTAGGTAGGCCTTGTTCTCCCGGCCCTGGCGCTCGATCTGATCTTCGAAGGACAGCGGCAAAACCCAGTCATCCACTTTGGGCTGACGGAGCGGGCCTGCCAGCAGCAAAACGGCGGTGATGATCAGCGCCAGAACGACCGCAACTGTGATCCAGACAGCGGGCTTTTTCGGATTCAGGATGTTCCGGATGCGCGTTTTGTTTCCGCTTTCGCCAAAGACCCTTTGTACCGCCAGCATGCCCGGCGGCTTGCTGGTTCGGGCCTTTTTCTGGCGCGTCATGTTTCGGGTGACGGACGCGGCTCCGCATGCTTTTACGCCTGGATTTAACAGGCGCAGCAGAATAAAGATCAGGACAGAGCCGATAGCAACGCTGATGCCAAGGATCGTCAGAAAAGGCAGTTCGGACATGGCCGGCCTCCTGTTTTGCCAAATGGCTTAGACATCATCAGTCTAGTTTCATCGCCTTGATCCGTCAAGTAAGGGACTGTTAAGAAATGAGTAGCTCTTTTCATCGAGAGATTGACGAATCTGGACAATCTCTCGGGGAACCTATAAAGCTGCTTATTGATGAACAGTCACGAAACTGGCAAGAGGCTGCCGGACAGGCTATAATGACGGTGTTTCGAAAAGAGGCGGGCGTTTTGTCCATCGGGCTGCGAAAGGGGAGACCATGGTGTATCGGGCGATTTTCTTTGACCGTGACGGAACCCTGACCTATGCCAACCCGGCCAAACTCGAGTGGCGGGATCGCACTATAGCGGCTTGGAGCGGCCATGATTTTTCTCTCCCTTACGATAAGATGATGCATCTTTTCAAGCTGGCTGCGGACGGCAGGACGCCCTGGTATCGCAGCCTGGACGATGAGCGCGCTTTTACACAGCGCTTCTATCGCCATTTGCTGATCGGCGAAGGCGTTGCGCGGGATCTGGAATCACGCGCCAAGATCCTGTTCACCGAGCTGTGGTGCAACAACGACCGGCTCCTGTACCCCGATGTCCTTCCCGTCCTCGACTTTTTCAAGAGCGGCGGATATATGATGGGCGTGATCAGCGACACGTCTCCGTCGCTCGAGCTCTCGCTGCGGCAATTGGGCATCGCCGGCTATTTTTCATCGTTCACGGCCAGCTCGCTGGTCGGCGCAGGCAAGCCCAGCCCGATCATCTTCAACGCCGCGCTGGCTTCCCTGGGCGTGTCCGCGGCCGAAAGCCTCTATGTCGACGACTATGACCCGGAAGCGGACGGGGCACGCGAGCAGGGCTTCACCGCGTTCAATCTGGATCGCGGCGGCGCCAAGCGGGGCCCCTGGGTGATCCACAGCCTGATTGAGTTGATTGACTTCGCGGAAAGGAACCGGTGAAAATATGGATGTGGCGATCGATTTAACGGATGTCGTCATTGAAACGGAGCGGCTGGTCCTGCGCGGCTGGCGGGACGATGACCTGGCGGACTTTAACGCGTACGCGTCCGTAGACGGGGTGGGGGAAATGGCCGGCTGGCGCCACCACCAGTCCCAGGATGAATCGAAAAGGATCCTGGACAGCTTCATGACAGAAAAGGACGTTCTGGCCCTGGAGCACAAGCGGGACCGCAAAGTGATCGGGTCCATCGGGTTGCACGCTTCCTGGGCCAGTGATGAGGCGGCGTACCGGCACCTGCGGATCCGGGAAGTCGGCTACGTGCTGGCCCGGGACTACTGGGGGCAGGGCCTGATGCCCGAGGCGGTTCGGGCCCTGATCCGATACGGTTTTGGCCCTTTGGATTTGGAAGCCCTGACCTGCGGCCATTTTGTCAGCAACCGCCAGTCTCGGCGGGTGATTGAGAAATGCGGCTTTCGTTATGTTAAAAACGGCGCGTTTTTCGCCAGGTCCCTGCAGCAGGATGTCGCCGACATGAAATACATCCTCCTGCGCAGCGACTGGGAGCGGGGAGGAAAGAGTGATGGAGATCGTCATTCGACAGGCAACGCGTGAGGACGCCAATGAACTTGACCGCCTGAACACGCTCTTTAACGGCACCGGCGGCCAAACGCCTGAGGCGATTGCCCGATCCCTTGCGGAAAACGGCCAGGAACAGGTGTATGTAGCCCAGTTAGGCGATCGGCTGATCGGCTTTTGCTGCGTGCAGCTGTTCAAGTCGTTTTGCTACAGCCGGCACTATGTTGAGATTACGGAACTGTTCGTCGAGGAGGCCTGCCGCCGCCAGCAGGTGGCGACGCGCCTGATGCAGCAGGCGGAAGCCGATTATGCAGGCCGGAATACCGGCGGTTTCCAGCTGTTCACAGGCGGGACCAACCGGGACGCCCAGCGTTTCTACGAAACGATGGGCTATACGCGAACCGATGAGCTGATGTACCGCAAGAGGATTTAGCCGTGTTTGACAAAATCTTCGTTTGCCTGGATATGGCGGGTTGTCCGAACCGGTGCAGGCACTGCTGGCTCGGCTGCACGCCCAATGGGCGTCTGCATGCCGATGATCTGCGCGCGGTCGCCGCCGCTTTCCGCCCTTATGCCCGGCAGCTCGAAGTGGCCAGCTGGTACCGGGAACCCGATTACCTTCCGGAATACCGGGCACTGTGGGATCTGGAAAACGAACTGTCCGACCGGCGGACGGTAACGCATTGGGAATTGCTCAGCGTCTGGCGCGCCGTTCGCGATGAGGCATACATCCCCTGGCTGAAAACACTCGGGATCCGGTCTGCCCAGCTGACCTTGTTCGGCGGCGAACAGATGACGGATGACTACACCGGCCGGCCGGGAGCCTACGCCGAGATCCTCGCAACCATGGATCGGCTCCTTAAAAATGCCATCGCGCTGCGCATCCAGGTCTTTGTCAACAAAGAAAACCTGACGGACCTCGAAGTTGTCGCGGACCTGATCCAGTCACATCGGCTGGAAGAACGCTGTGCCGCGATCGGGATGCCCTTTGCCGCGTTTGTCCACCAGGGCAGCTGTGACGGCGAGAACGCCAAGCGGGTCGCCATCCGGCCCACGCCGGAGGACCTGGCGCAGATTCCGCCGCTGCTGGTCGAGCATACCCTCAGGCACTTCGGGCAAACCAGCCTCGAAGCGGTGTTCGGCCAGACTGAGCAGACCCTGTTTTCGGAACTGGAAGCAGATGGCACCACCGCCAGTCTCGTTTCAGAGCAGCCGGTCTTCTTTGTCGACAAGGACTTCAAGGTGTACCCCAACCGGTCGGCGCCGGCACCTTATTGGTGCCTGGGCGATCTTCGCGAAGACGGCGCTGACAAGATCCTCAACCGGTACCAAAACGGTGCCTCTCCCGCACAACAGGCGAGAAAGGACGTCCCGCTGGGCGCCATGGTCCGGGCCTGCGGCGATCCCTCGAGCCGGCGCCTGTTCAGCAAGGACGACTACATCGACTATATCCTGAACACATACTGCGAAGTGACAGCGCTTTGATGACGAAAAATGTGACTTGATTCATGACCCAAGTCACTTAACTCGGTGCCTTGCGAACGGCAAAATGGTGATACAGCCAGATAAGCTGCCTTAGCAAGGATGGTGACAAACTGGAGGATTGACATGGAACATATCGCATATTGTGACGCAAAGGAAAAAGAGCTGCAAAGCCTGCTGGACGGCACGAAGACCATGCTGATCCGGGGAGCGGCCGGCCGAAAGCTTCCCCATGGCAGGGTGAATGAGGGCGAGGTCATCTACCTGCTGGAAAACGCCGGCAGCGCCACGGTCCGCGCCCGAGCCGTTGTCTCCTTTGCCTGGTTTTCTGAAAAGCTGACGCCGGAAGCGTCTAGCCAGATCGTCAAGGAACACATAGCGCCGCTCAAGTTATCCGCGGCTCAGGTTAAGCGCTGGGCCGGCAAACGGTATCTGTGCCTGATCGGACTTGCAGATGTCCGGGTAATCGAGCCATTTGCCTTCCTGAGGACGAAAAGCATGGACGACTGGATTTGCATTCCAAGCATTAAGGATGTGATGGCATGAGATGGAAAAAGGGCTGGATCTGGGCTATGCTTCTTACTTCGTTCGGTTTGGCTTTTGCCGCTTCAGGCTTGCAGCCATTCGGAAACACCGTGACGCCAGGTGCCGGTCTGGACGCGTTTGCCGCCTTTCTTGACAAACAGGTTCCCGAACTGCTGCAGCGCTACGATATTCCTGGTGCCAGTCTGGCGCTTGTTGCGAATGGAGAGCTGGCCTGGTCCGGCGCCTACGGTTATGCCGATGCCGCGAACCAGATCCCGATGACAACGAAAACAACGATGCGGGTCCAATCCATCTCAAAACCGATCACCGCCTGGGGTGTCATGCGGTTGGTCCAGACGGGGAAAATCGACCTGGACGCACCCGCGGCGGACTATTTGACAAGCTGGCGGTTTTCCCAGGCAGCGCCTGGTGCGGAGCATATTACGATCCGCCAGCTGCTCAGCCATACCGCGGGACTGCCCCTGGGCGATGTCTTCACGATTTACGCACCCGGCGAAGCGATGCCCTCATTACGGGAAAAACTGACCGCGGAGGCTGTGCCAGTGCGCGAGCCCGGCAGTTCTTTCTCCTACTCGAACACCGGCTATAATTTGCTGGAACTGCTGATCGAGGACGTCACCGGGCAGGAATTTTCGGACTACATGCGGCAGGAAGTGCTAAGGCCGCTGAACATGGTCCGTTCGACCTTTGACTGGAGCGAGCTTGACGATCTTGCCGTTCCGGTCGGTTACAGGCTGAACGGCGATCCGGTTCCCGCCTATGTCTACCCGGAAAAAGGATCGGGAGGCCTTTTCGCCACCGCCGAGGATCTGGCTGCCTTTGCGATCTGCGGCATGATCAACGCGCCGGCAAACGCTGTGCTCAGCCGCCAGGCTATTGAAGCCCTGCACTCGCCGGTCAGCCAGGCTATAGGGGTCTATGGCCTTGTGTTTGACGGCTATGCCCTGGGGCACTATGTTGAAACGCTGCCCGGCGGCCATCTGGCTGTCGCCCATGGCGGACAGGGGACGGGGATCATGACGCATTACCACGCTGTCCCCGAGACCGGTGACGCGCTGGTGATCCTGACCAATAGCCAGCGAAGCTGGCCGGCTATCGCCAGACTGCTCTGCGACTGGTCGCGCTGGCGGAACTTGGGCACGGTTGGCATGGGCCGGATCATCTGGGGCCAGGCCATGCTTTGGGTTCTGATCGGCATGGTTTGGTCAGGCGGGCTCGTCATGTGCCTGCGCATCCTGCAAATCCTCGTATGCAAAAATAAGGATTCAACGTTGTTGTCCGGCACAACCCGACTTGGCCGTATCCTGCGGATTGGCGCGGCCGTCAGCATCGTTGCCATCCTGGCCTGGTGCAGCAGCCAGAGATACTTGTTCCTGGCATCCGTCTTCCCGAGAGCAACCGAATGGCTGGGTGTATCCTTACTTGTCCTGGCTGTTGTATTGCTGCTCACAGCCGCCATCTCCAGGCACCTGCCGCGCACGAAAGACAGGCATCTGGATTGCCGGTAAGGACGACCAAACAGCTGACAACCCGGTTGTGTGCTTGAACCTTTCGCGACTCCAACATAATCGGTTCAACTCAGAACGAACGAAAAACAAAGACTGATTTTTTTAGTGTTCGCATACAGAGATAAGATGACAAGGTCTTATGGCATGAAAAAGCCCCGAGAGCGTAAAGCCTCAGGGCTTTCCCTGGTGGGTAGTATTGGACTCGAACCAACGACCCCTTGCATGTCAAGCAAGTACTCTAACCAGCTGAGCTAACCACCCAAGTGCTTGATCATTATAGCTTCACGTTTGCGATCTTGTCAAGATCACCGGATTTCAAAAAATGATCAGAAAAACTGCCTGAAAACGACTAAGTCCCACGTCTTTAGCCGCTCTTTGGCCGCGAATCGAAACTGCGCAGCCGGATCAGGCTGATCAGGGCCGGCAGGAACATGGCCGCCGCGGTTATGATGGCCACCGGCCGGTAGATTTCCTGCCCTTGCCTGCCGCTGAACGCGTACAGGACCGAGGGCAGGCCCTGGACGGCATACATCCATGGGATCAGCTGCCAGTATACGGGATCGCATGCGAGATCTTCGCTGGTTTTGGATCGGTCGACAAGCAGCGCGAACAGCTGGAAAAAGAGATAGGTTGTCAGGAGCCAGCCGGCGAAATTGGTCAGGGGGACGCCGAAGTAAGCGCCGCCGGGTGCCCAGATCCAGCAGCCGTGCAGGGTTGACATGATCGGATCGAAGCTGAGGTTCCAGGCCAGCATCAGGCAAGATGCCGTCAAAGGCAGCAGCACCAGGTGCCTTTTTCGGATACCGGCCCCCCGGCTATTGAAAAAGAGTCCGGCTGTGCTCCAGGCCAGATAACCGGTAAAGAAGTAGGCGGGAAAGATCATGACGGGCACCACGCCGATTTTTTCGCCAAGCTTGTCCGTATAGGCGAAACGGCCGAACGGGAAACCGACCGCGATGCTCAGCGTTTCAAGCGACCAGGTGACGGCTACCGTGATGCAGAAGAAAAGAACCATCCGGTTCAGGCCGTAGCGGTACCAGCCGAGCGTGCAGACAAAGATCATCAGGAAAAAGCCGCCATACAGACGTATCTGCGCCTCGGTTGCTGGTATGGGGCCGATGGACAGCAGCACGAAAATGGCCAGGTTGGCCATAAAGGAGACGACCAGGATCTGGTTCATGTATTTGGCTAATGCTGGCGGTATCTGATTCACCGGGCCTCGCTTTTCTGCGC
>JAAZFW010000310.1 GCA_012511525.1 Clostridiaceae bacterium | reverse complement strand
GTTCAGTCATTGCCTGAATAACCTCCCTGATTATGCGTTCTGGCGTGGACGCGCCTGCGGTGATTCCGACAGTCAGATCCTCCAGGGATCTCTCCCCGATGACGGAACCAACCTGATGTGCATCTTCAACAAGATACGTCCGGCCACATTGACTGCGACAGATACCAAGCAGCTTCTGGGTGTTGGAGCTGCCCGGGCTGCCGATAACAAACATCATGTCGGCCTGCCTGGCGATTTCGCAGGCCTCACGCTGCCTGTCTTCAGTCGTAATACATATTGTATCAAATATCTGCAGTTTTGCAATTTTTTTCTTGAGAATCATGCCAATTTTCTGGTATTCTGCGAAAGAAAAGGTCGTTTGGGCGACCAAAATCCAAAAATCGCCAGAAAAATCACCGGATTCGGCCTCAGCCGCGCTGCTGATGATCACACCTTCGCCGCCGCACTCCCCGTTGATCCCCACGACTTCGGCGTGCCCCGGGGTTCCCGCAATGATGATCCGCTTTTTTTCGCTCCAGGCTTTGCGCACGATCAGGTGGATCTTGGTCACGAAGGGGCAGGTGCAGTCGACCACCTCGCAGCCCTTATCTCGAAGTTCGCAGAGTGTGGCTGGGGTGACGCCATGCGCCCGGATCAGGACCGTCGCGCCGTCTTCGACCGCCTTGGTGTCGGCGGCGATCCGCATGCCCTGGCTTTCGAGCTGCCCGATGACCGTCCGGTTATGGATCAGCTCGCCCAGCATGTAGAGGGGCTTGCCTTCCGGGCGCGGCTGGACGACCAGCTTTTCGGCTGTTTCGACGGCGTTTTTGACGCCGAAGCAAAATCCGGAGGATTTGGCTAAAAGAAGCTTCATGGCTGCGCCTCATCGCCCAGGCTGTAGATCGTCTGCATCACCTGGCGGCTGAGCCGGTGCAGTACATCCTCCCCCTGGGCCAAGGCCGGTCCGCCGACAAGGACAAACGGTTTGCCGAAAATCACGTGGACCCGGGAAAAGACCCGGAAACGGCCGCGAATCGCCACGGGCAATAGCGGCACCCCGGTCCTGAGGGCGAAATGAACCGCGCCTGAGCGCGGGCGCACCTGGTCGACCTGGTCGGGCCTGACCCGCGTACCCTGGGGAAACATGCCGACTATCCCGTCCTGGCGCAAAACGCTCATGATCCCGCGCGCGGCAGCCAGGTCGGCCTTGTCCCGATCGACGGGAATGCATCCCAGACGCAGCAGCAGATCGGCCATGAAGCGGCTGCGAAACAGCTCCTTCTTGGCTACCCAGTGAACCCAGTGGCCGATGCGCCCGTGAATAGCAAACATATCGAGCATGCTGGTGTGGTTGGCCACCAGGATAGCCGGTCCGCGGGCCGGGATGTGCTCCAGGCCGCTATAGCGGATTCGGAAAAGAAGACGGACCAGCCGATCGCTCAAGCCGCCCAGGAAGCGCCGGATCCGCCGATGGGGCATGACAGACCCGTCAGTCATGGTCCACCTGGCCGATTCTGGCGAGCACACGCTCGATCGTCTCCTCGATGCTCTGACCGGTGCTGTCGATCAGGATGGCGTCGTCGGCCTGGCGCAGCGGCGCCATTTCGCGCTCGCTGTCCTGCCGGTCGCGGTAGATGACATCCTCGAGCACCTGTTCCAGCGTCGTGCCGCTGTCGCCGCGGGCCCGCAGGTCGAGCAGGCGCCGGCAGGCGCGTTCACGCACATCGGCCGTCAGGAAGAACTTGTAGCGCGCCTGGGGCAGCACATAGGTGCCGATGTCACGGCCGTCCAGGACCAGGTCCTGTTCGGCGGCGATCCGGCGTTGCAGCTCGACCAGGCGCAGGCGAACGGCCGGCAGCGCGCTGACATCGGAGGCGGCACGCGATACGTCCGGTGTCCGGATCGCCTGGCTGACGTCTTCCCCGTCCAGCAGAACCTGCTGGTCGCCGCCAAGAAAGCGGATGTCCAGGCTGGTTTGGCCAAGCAAACGCTTCATGTCGGATTCCGAACGCATGTCCGTTCCGGTTCTTAAAGCCTTCAGGCCGATCGCTCGGTACATGGCGCCGGTATCCAGGTACAAGATGCCCAGTTTTCGGGCCAGCAGCCGGGCGATGGTGCTCTTGCCCGCTCCGGCCGGGCCGTCGATGGCGATGTTCAGGACTTTTTTCATATCACGCGATGCCCCAGGCCGATGGCCACTTCGTTTAAATGCAGCAGCCCGATGCCAAAAAAGACACAGACGCCGATATGGTCGTTGAGGCGGGCAATGCCTATTTTCCCGCCCACATTGAGACCGATCGCCTTGTTGATGATCTGGGAAACGGCTTCCCTGGCGGCACCAGCGACGGCGCCTTCCTCGGCGTGGGTCGATCCGATCAGGCCCTCGCGCTTGGCCGCGACGACGGCACGCTCCACGATCTTGGAGACCGAGGCGATGAATTCGCCGCCAAAATCAACAGCTGCGGCATGGATGTTGTCGGCCAGACAGCGCTGGATCAGCTGACGCTCCTCTTCCCGGTCGCCGGTCAGGGCGATCCGGATCGCCGCGGCGGCAGCGGCCTTGCTGCCGGCCGGTTCTTTCTCGCTCATGTCACGTCTCCTTTGTCATAGACGTCGTATTCGTCCCAGACATGCTCCAGCTTTTCCAGCTTGGCGGCGACAACATCCTGGCGCCTGTATCCGATCGTCGCGATCAGGGCGTTGATCACGCTGAGCGGCGCGACCAGCGAATCGACAAATGACGCCATATCGCTGGGTGCCAGCAGGCAGACATCGGCGCTGGCGGCGATCGGGTTGTCCGCCTTGTCCGTGATCGCGATCACCGTCGCGCCCGTCGTGCGTGCATAGGCCATCGCCTTGATCGTCCGCTTGGAGTAGCGCGGGAAACTGATGCCGATCACGACGTCACCGGCTTGAACGGACAGGATCTGCTCAAACATCTCGCTGACGCTGGTGGTGTGGACGAGGCGGATATTGTCGAAGATCAGGTTGAAATAGAACCCGAGAAACGAAGCCAGCGGCGATGCGGAACGGACGCCGAGGATATAGATCTTGCCGGCGGACAAGATCAGGTCGACCGCCCGGTTGAAGGACACGCGGTCGATGCGGTCGTAGGTCCTTTTCAGCTTTTCGATATCGGACAGCAGCACGGCGCTGAGGATATCTTCCTTTTCGCCCATCCTGGCTGTCACCTTCATGCGCTGGACCGATGTCAACCGTCCTTTGAGTTCCTCCTGCAGCGCCTTCTGGAAATGCGGGTAGCCCTCAAATCCGAGTTCCATGGCAAAGCGGACGACCGTCGATTCGCTGACACCGGCCTCCTCGCCGATCCGTGCCGCCGTGATGTAGGCGGCATGCTCGTAGTGGCCGAGGATGAAGGCCGCAATGGCCTTCTGCCCCTTGCTCATCTGGGGTATCGCTTGCTCGATCCTGTTGATCAGGCTGGTCTTGCTGCGGTCCATCCGGCTTTCCTCCCGTTTCTATGACGATAAAAAGCCCGGCAGCCCCGGCGCCGCTCCGCGGGGGAGCAGCGGCAGGCCTGGCCGGGCTTGAGACCCATCAGAAGCAATCAGGCTGGCTGATAGCCTTTTTCAACGCTGCCGACCTCATCGTCGACGAGATGGCGCTGGGCGCGCCGCCAGGCGAAGAATTTTCCCGCGACCTGCGGGAACATGCCATAGGTCAGCACATCCTCTTCCTGCTCCACATATTCTGCTGCCTGGGCGCGGATTTTGTCAAGCTCGGGCTCGATCAGGTCCGCGGGACGACAGGTAATCGGCGCCTCGTCGCCCAGGATCTTTTTCTGGATCGAAGCGTCGATCGGCGCGGGTGTGCGGCCGTACTCGCCCTTGACCAGCGCGCGGGATTCTTTGGGCACCATCTTGTAGCGCTCACCGGTCACGACGTTCATGACGGCCTGGGTGCCGACGATCTGCGAACTGGGCGTGACCAGCGGCGGATAACCGAAGTCTTTGCGCACCTGGGGAATTTCCGCCATCACCTCGTAGTACTTGTCTTCCTTGCCGGCCTGCTTGAGCTGGCTGACCAGGTTGGAGAGCATGCCGCCCGGCACCTGGTAGATCAGCGTGTTGACATCGACGCCGAGCATCTTGGGGCTAATGAGGCCGCTGGCGATCCAGCGCTCGCGCAGGCCGCGGAAATGCTCGGCGACCTTGGTCAGGCTGACCAGGTCGAGGCCGGTGTCGTACTCGGTGCCGGTCAGCGTCGCCACGAGGGGCTCCGTCGGCGGCTGGGAGGTTCCCATGGCCAGGGGGCTGATCGCGGTGTCCACGATGTCGCAGCCCGCCTCGATCGCCTTCAGGTAGGTCATCGATCCGACACCGCTGGTGTAGTGGGTGTGCAGCTCAACAGGGATGCTGAGCGTCTCCTTCATCGCCTTGACCATCGTGTAGGCTTCGTAGGGCAGCAGCAGGCCGGCCATGTCCTTGATGCAGACCGAATCCGCGC
>JAAZFW010000309.1 GCA_012511525.1 Clostridiaceae bacterium | reverse complement strand
GTGACGGCGAAACCATGTTCGGTCAGGCGCATCTCCTGGGCGTCGAGGTGTTCTTTGTAAATACCGGTCACAAACGTGGAGACCGTGTCGTTCAGCTCCTGCGGATTGAGGCACTGGACGAGCAGGACGGAGCGGGTACCCAACTTTTTCAGGCCCAGCAGGCAATGCAGCACATAATCGAAATGGTAATGCAGTTCGGAAATGACCAACACTTTTTCAAACATGACGGCCTCCTTTCAGCAGATGCTGGAAGCATCGCCCGTGCGGCTGATTCAAAAGCAAGCCTGTTTGTCTATTTCCATTTTACCATGCGGGCCGGCACCTGGCGAGTGTCAGCGGATCTGACGCACTTTCTCAGGATGTATTTCGTGGGCTTCCTTGGTCATCGCCGGGTGGCCGATCGCGATCGAGATGGCGAATTCATAGCCTTCGGGCCAATCCATCTGGTTCAGAATCGTCTGCCCTCCGGCTCCGGCGAAGGACGCCGACGCCATCCCGATGATGCACGATCCCAATCCCAGCGATTGGGCTGCAATGGCCAGGTTCTGGGCAGCGATGCCGGCATCAATCGGGGCATAGCGGCCGGCACCGGCCGGCATGGCGATAACCACCAGCAGGGGAGCGCCGTAGAAGATGCTCTCGTGTCGGGCGGCGATCCGGACCAGGGTCGCCTGATCGCCAGTCTCGCGGAAATGGCAGAGCGCAGCGTCGTTCATCGCCGCGATCAGGGTCTGGCTGGTGATGAAGCGAAACGCCCAGAGCTGGCGGTTCATCGCCGTCGGTGAGGCCAGTGCGGCCGCGACCAGGGCGTCGATCTCCTCCTGCTTGAGCGGTGTGGCCGCAAAATTGCGGATGCTGCGCCGGTTCAAAATGGCCTGTATGGTCGTGTTCATGGTGTCCTCCTAGTTCTTGTTCTGCTTACGGCAGGTATTTCCTGATTTGATTGTATGCAAGCGGCCCCCGCTTGTCCAATATGGTAGAATAGGTGTGCAGGCCGCCAGATGGTCGTCCTGCCATTTTTTCATAGCGAGGTAAGCCAACATGTCACGAATCAAGCTTGCTATCCTGGGCCAGGGCCGCAGCGGCCGCGATATCTATGCCGCCAACCTCTCACTGCTGAAGGACTTGTACGAGATCGTCGCCGTTGTCGACCCGCTGCCGGACCGGCGCGAACGGGCCGCGGCCGAGATTGGCTGCGCCACCTATGCAGATTACCGCGAGTTGCTCAGCCGCAAGGACATCGATCTGGTGGTCAACGCGACGCCCAGCCACCTGCATGTGCCTGTTACGCTCGACTTGCTCTCGCACGGCTTCAATGTTCTGGTTGAAAAGCCGATGGCCCGCCATGTCGCCGATGTCGACGCCATGATCGAGGCCGCCCGCAAAGCCGACCGAACCCTGACGATCTTCCAGCAGTCCCGTTTTGCCCCTTATTTCCAGAAGGTGCAGGAGATCATCGGCAGCGGCGATCTGGGTCGCGTCGTCCAGATCAGCATCGCCTTCAACGGCTACGCGCGCCGCTGGGACTGGCAGTGCATCCAGGACTACAACGGCGGCAACCTGCTCAACACCGGCCCGCACCCGCTCGACCAGGCCCTGGTGCTGTTTGGTGACGATGTCGAACCACAGGTGTTCTGCCGCATGGATCGGGCCAACACCTTCGGCGACGCCGAGGACTATGTCAAGCTTCTGCTGCACGCGCCCGGTCACCCCGTCATCGACCTGGAAATTTCGTCCTGCTGCGCCTACCCCTGCTTCACCTACCAGGTGCAAGGCACGCGCGGCGGCCTCAAGGGCAGCATGACCCATATCGACTGGAAATACTACCGGCCCGAGGAAGCGCCGCCCCAACAGCTGACCCGGACCCCGCTGGCCAAGCCGGACGGCACGCCGGCCTATTGCGGCGAAACACTCACCTGGCACGAAAAATCCTGGGATGTTGCGGACGAGAACAAGGACCTGTTCCAGACCATCGCCACTACGTTCTACCGCCGCCTCTACCAGAGCCTGGCCGAAGGCGCGCCGCTGGCCATCACCCCGCAGCAAGTCCGGCGCCAGATCGCCGTCATCGAGGAATGCCACCGCCAGAATCCGCTCTCGAGGCTGAGTGACCAATAAACTGGCTTGAGGAAGCCCCTATGCTTGCAGAACAGCCGGACAGAGTTCGGGCGCTTGCCGCCCTGTTGGCCGGTCCCGGCGCGATCCGCCCGGCCGACTGGCTGTTTGTGCTGGTCCTTTTGGTTTTGACCGCCGTTCTCCTGTTGGCCGTCCGGCTGCTCTGGCAGATGCAGCGGGAACTGACCCGGCTCGGCCGACAGCTTGACCGTCGCCCGGAACCCGTCGAAGAACCGCCTGCCGCAGTCGAACAAACCCCTGAGCCCGTTCCGATTATGCCGGCCGATCTGCCGGAACCGGTTCGCGAGCCGGAACCGCCGCCGGAGCTTCGGGCCAAGCCAGCCCAAACCGTTATCGACTGGGTTTATCCGCTGGAGATCGAGGAAAAGCTGCTCGATGCCGTCCGCACCGGCCGGCATGACCTGGCGCTCGAGCTGTTCGATCAGCTGGAAAACGCGCTTCATGCCAGCCCTGACGATGTTTTCCGCCAGGTTTTGCATAACGTCACGTTGAATATGCGCCAGTTGATGTACGATTTCAACGAAAGTGAACTGGACCCCTCGATCGCCGGCCCGGACCTGATCCAGCAGATCGAACAGGCCAGGCGTGTCGAGGCGGCTTCACTGGTGCGCACGTTTGCCGACCGGCTGAGCGGCGCGTTTCAAAAGCGCGCCAGCCAGAAGCAGTCGGATATCGTCGTTCAGGCCAAAACGTTTATCGAGGCCAATTACCGTTCGTCACTGACGGTCAACGCGATTGCTGCGGCTTTGTTTATCAGCGCCCCTTACCTGTATCGCCTGATGCGCGAGGAAGTCGGCATTTCACCGGCCCACTATCTCAACAACCTGCGCATCCGCCACGCAACCCGGCTCTTGCGGACATCCGAAAAAAACGTGGCCCAGGTTGCCGGCGAGGCCGGGTTCGAGACCGAGCAGTGCTTTTTCCGCCAATTCAAAAAACAGATGGACTGTACACCCAATCAGTATAGAAATCGTTACTCAATCGCGGATTTTGCGCCGCATTTTGGCGACTAACCAAAACAATCCTCGCTATTCTGTATAGAATTCAAGAGAAATAGAACACAATAGACTATTATTTGCACAAGCCGGACGATGTACACTAAGCATGTGCCGGATACAAGCGGGCAACGAAGCTGTTCACCTGTTCGTTCCGGTCGGCAATGTCTTATGCCTGTAACGGACGGAACAGTCTTTTATCTTCGAAGGAGCGCGTGATTCATGGCCAAAAAAATGTACAAAGAACCTGTGCGCCGCCGGCTTAAGCGGGAGATCGGGGCTATCAAGCGGGATCGGCTGCTGTATATCATGGTCATCCCCGGCGTTATCTTTTTCCTGCTTTTCCGCTATGTGCCCATGTACGGCATCACGATCGCCTTCCGCGACTACAACCTGTTCCGCGGTTTCAGCGACGCGCCGTTTATCGGGATGAAGATTTTCAACCGCATGTTCAACACCGTCGCCTTCAACCGGGCTTTTGTGAACACGATCATCATCAGCCTGTCCAAGCTGGCCTGGGGCTTCCCGGCGCC
>JAAZFW010000308.1 GCA_012511525.1 Clostridiaceae bacterium | reverse complement strand
TGTTGCGGCCACGTCCCGGCGCATCGTTCAAAGCATGCTCAACACCGCCTTCCTGATACTTTTTGAGACAGAGGAGAACACTGTTACGGTTTAGATCGAGTTTGTCAGCTATCGCATCAACCGTTTCCGCGCCAGCTTTAAGTAGTAATATTTTTGCCCGGCTAACTGTTTGCGCTTGCATTGTCCTAGTCCGTGTAACGGACTCCAGATAGATTCGATCGGTTTCTGGTAATTCTAAAGGTTGAGCACTTGCCATATGGGAAACACATCTTAATCACTGGATGTTTCCATCAAACCATATGTCGTTATATTAGTTTAGATATGTATGATATTATGAGCTAGTCCCGTCAAGTAGTACCGGTTCCATTTTTGTTTATCTGCGTATGAGACTCTTGTTATCATCTTGCCGACAGTCTTGAATATCATCGACAAATACGTGATTACCACAAACCTGATACACAACCCGATACCTTTTGTTTGATATGATATAGCGATATTTATTGATTGGCAGGTAAGGCTGGTTGTAAATGGGAAATCTAAAAGGGTCGTATGCAAGTTTTCGAATGTCTTGAAGCAGCCCCTCTAAAAGCCTGTGAGCTGCATTGACGCTGACACGTGCTAAAAATTCAAAATGGTCATACATTCTGTCATGCGCATCAGATGCGATTGTGATCTGATATGCCTTTTCGTCACGTACCATGCTCAGATCCATTAGCAATAGCTTCACGCATGTTTTTTTCAAATGTATCCATCGAATATCCTGGAGATCCAAGCAAACGGGATCGTTCTGCATTTAACAAACGCTCGGCTGCTGCCAAATCATCTTCGCGCCGATTGAATGTTTCCATATCCATAATGACCGTATCACCGACACCATTCTTAGTGAGAAATACAGGCGCTTTCATTTTTCTGCAAATCTCGGCGATGCTGTTGTAATTTTTTCGAAGTTCACTTGACGGCCTAATAATTGTTCCCATATAAATCACTCCTAATATTAATATATATAGCAATATTATACCCATATATGACGAATGGATCAAGTAAACCGTTAACTCACAAAGTGTTGGGATCTTTTCAAGATCAAAATGTGCCATGCTTTGCATTGACGTTTCATGGACCAACGCATAAAATGAAGATGTCATATCTGAAATCGAGTTACAAATAGTGTAACACTTTTGTTTGGAGGTCTTCATGGACAAGCAGCAAATCCTGGCCAAAATCGAAGCGTGCGGCCTGGTGGCCGTTGTGCGCGCCGAATCCAGCGACCAGGCGGTCCGTATCGCCGACGCCTGCATCGCGGGCGGCGTGGCGGCGATCGAGATCACCTACACCGTTCCCGGCGCCAGCGCCATCATCGAGCAGCTGGCAGGCCGTTACCGGCCGGAAGAGATCATCATCGGGGCCGGTACCGTCATGGACAGCGCCACGGCGCGCCAGGCGATCCTGAGCGGGGCCTGTTACGTCGTCAGCCCCTGTTTCGATCCGGAGACGGTCCGGATGTGCCAGACCTACCAGATCGCGGTCATGCCCGGCGCGATGACGATCAAGGAAATGGTCGAGGTCATGCGCTCCGGCGCCGACCTGATCAAGCTCTTTCCCGGCGAGCTGTTCGGGCCGGCCATGATCAAGGCGGTGCGCGGCCCGCTGCCCCAGGCGCAGATCATGCCGACCGGCGGCGTCACGGTCGCCAACGCCGGCGAGTGGATCAAGGCCGGCGCGGTGGCCCTCGGTGCCGGCAGTTCCCTGACCGGCGGCGCCAAGCGCGGCGATTACGACGCGATCACATCCGTAGCCAAGGACTTTATCCGTGAGATCGCTCTGGCCCGCGGCCAGGCCAGCTGAAGACCATCCCGTGGCGGATAGCGGCCTCAAGACCGTTGACCGGGCGCTGGACCTGCTCGAGCTGCTGGCCCACGAGGCACAGGGCCTGCGTCCTGTGGAGATCGGCGCGCGTATGAGCCTTAACAAGGTGGCCGTGCACCGGCTGCTCAGTACCCTGATCCGGCGCGGCTTCGTCGAAAAGAGGGAAGACGGCCGCTGCCTGGTCGGCCTCAAGCTGGTTGCGATTTCCAGCCTTCGCCTGAACAACCTCGAACTCAAGACGGAAGCGCAGCCCTGGCTGCGCCGGCTGGTCGACAAAGTCGGTCAGCCGGTTCACCTGGCGATCCGCGACGGCAACGAAATCGTCTACATCGAAAAGATCGAGACAGTCCATTCGATCCGCATGTATTCCCAGATCGGCAAACGCAGCCCGCTGCATTGCACGGCCCTGGGCAAGGTGCTGCTTGGCGCCCTGGACGACCGCCAGGTCATGGCCCTGCTGCAGGCCGCGCCGCTTATTGCCTACACCGAAAAGACAACGACCGACCCGGCACGTTTGCTGGACGAAATCCGGCAGGTGCGCCAAAACGGCGTCGCCTTCGACCGGGAAGAGCACGAGCCGGGCGTCTTTTGCGCGGCCTGCCCAATCCTGGACTACCGCGGCCAGATCATCGCGGCCCTCAGCACCGCCGGCAGCCGGAACGATTATTTCGACCAGCCGGAAAGCGACGTGCTCGCAGCCATCCGGGAAACGGCCATGGTCATTTCCCGGCGTATGGGCTGCGACCCGGAACGATTCGAAAAAAAATAGCAGCAGGCCGTTGGTCCTGCAAGCAAGGAGGAAAACCCAATGAGCAAGAAAATCCTGTCATTCGGCGAGATTATGGTTCGCCTCAAGTCCCCCGGGCACGAGCGGCTGGGCCAGAGCGCCCTGTTGGAGATGACCTTTGGCGGCGGCGAGGCCAATGTCGCAGTCTCATTGGCCGGGTTCGGCCACCATGCGGTCTATGTCACGGCCCTGCCGGCCAACGAGATCGCCGACGCCTGTCTGGCCGAACTGCGCCGCTTCGGCGTCGATGTTTCCGAGATCCGGCGCGACAAGGGGCGCATGGGCGTCTACTATGTCGAGACCGGTTCCAATCAGCGCCCGTCCAAGGTCATCTACGACCGTGACAACTCCAGCATCGCCCGCTCCGGCCCCGGCGACTTCGACTGGCCCCGCCTGCTCGCCGGCGCCGACTGGTTCCATGTCACCGGCATCACGCCGGCGATCAGCGCGAGTTGCGCCGGCGCCGCCCTGGAGGCCGTCCAGGAAGCAAAGCGCCTGGGCGTGCCGGTCTCGATTGATCTCAATTACCGGGCCAAGCTATGGAACTGGGGCAAGAAAGCCCATGAGGTCATGCCGGAGCTGGTCAAGCTGGCCGATGTCCTGGTCGGCAACGAGGAAGACTGCCAGAAGACCCTGGGCATCGAGGCGGCAAGCGACGTGGCGTCGGGTGAGCTGGACGAGGCGGCCTACGCTGACCTGACCGAACGCGTCCTCGCGGCCTACCCCAATTTGCGCCTGGTGGCCATCACGCTGCGCGAGAGCATCAGCGCCGACCACAACAACTGGTCTGCCTGCCTGCGTGACAGCCAGGGCTTTTACCGCAGCTGCCGCTACGAGATCCGCAACATCGTCGACCGCGTCGGCGGCGGTGACTCGTTCTGCGCCGGCCTGATCCACGGCCTGGTCAGCGGACAAGACAACCGCCAGTCACTGGAGTTCGCCACAGCCGCCAGCTGCCTCAAGCACACCATTCCCGGCGATTTCAACCGGGTGAGTGCGTCCGAGGTCGAAAAGCTGCTCCAGGGCGACGCATCCGGCCGCGTGCAGCGCTGAGAAAGGGGACAACAGTCATGAAACTGGTCCAATACGAATTGTTCAAGGTTCCGCCGCGCTGGCTGTTCCTGCGCCTGGAGACCGACGACGGCTTTGTCGGTTGGGGCGAACCGGTCATCGAGGGACGCGCCGATACGGTAGCCGCCTGCGTTACCGAGCTCTGGTCCTACCTGGAGGGGCGCGACCCGCGCCAAATCGAAGACATCTGGCAGAGCATCTACCGCGGCGGCTTTTACCGCGGCGGCCCGGTGCTGACATCCGCCCTATCGGGCATCGAGCAGGCCCTTTGGGACATCAAGGGCAAGCTTTATGGCGTCCCGGTCTACGAGCTTTTGGGCGGACGCTGCCGCGACCGCATGCAGGTCTACAACTGGATCGGCGGTGACCGGCCGGACGATGTCGCCGAAGCGGTCAAAAAGCAGCTGGCTAGCGGCTTCAAGGCCGTCAAGATGAACGCAACCGAAGAGCTGCACTACATCGACAGCCATGAGAAAATCGACGCGGTCCTGGCCCGGGTGGCCGCCGTGCGCGAAGTCGGCGGGCCCGGCCTGGGCATCGGGATCGACTTTCACGGCCGGGTGCACAAGGCGATGGCCAAGGTCCTGGCCCGCGAGCTGGAGCCGTACCGCCCGATGTTCATCGAGGAGCCGGTCCTGTCCGAGAACCTGGAGGCGCTGCGCGACATCGCCGCGTTGTGCTCGATCCCGATCGCGACCGGCGAGCGGCTCTTCACGCGCTGGGATTTCAAGACATTGCTCCAGGAAGGCTATGTCGACATCATCCAGCCGGATGTGTCGCACGCCGGCGGTATCCTCGAGTGCCGCAAGATTGCCGCGATGGCCGAAGCCTACGACGTCGCCCTGGCGCCGCACTGCCCGCTGGGGCCGATCGCCCTGGCCTCGTGCCTGCAGCTTGACGCCTGCTCACCCAATGCCGTGATCCAGGAACAGAGCCTGGGGATCCATTACAACGTCGGCAACGATGTGCTCGACTACCTGGCCGACCCCGGGGCGTTCGCCTATGCAGACGGATATGTCGCCTTGCCGGACAAGCCCGGATTGGGCATCGAGATCGCTGAAGAAAAAGTCCGTGAGCTGGCCCGGATCGGCCACAGCTGGAAGAACCCGGTTTGGCGCCAGGCTGACGGCAGTGTTGCGGAGTGGTAGAATAAACGTATGGAAAAACAAGACAACGAGCAAAAACTGATGGACCTTTTGACCCGGTACCGCGTGGTCGCCATCGTGCGCCACTTGCCGGAGGATCAGCTCGAGCCGGTGTTTACTGCCTTGGCCGACGCGGGCATCCGCCTGATCGAAGTGACCATGAACAGCGCCGGCGCCGCAAAACAGATCACCCGGGCCCAGGAGCTTTTCGGTGACCGGATGCTGATCGGCGCCGGTACCGTCAGCACGCCGGACCGCGCGCTGGCTGCCCTTGCGGCCGGGGCCCGCTTCCTGGTGACGCCCAACCTCGATCTCGAGGTGGTCGAGATCGCCCGCCGCCAGCACTGCCCGGTCATCCCCGGCGTGATGACGCCGACCGAGATGATGACGGCGATGAAGGCCGGTGTTAAGGTGCTCAAGCTGTTTCCGGCCAGCCAGCTGGGGACGGCCTATGTTAAGGACGTCCTGGCTCCGCTCGACGAATTGAAACTGGTTGCCGTCGGCGGTGTGACGCCGCAAAACAGCGCCGACTGGATCAAGGCCGGTTGTATCGGTGTCGGCATGGGCAGTTCGCTCTTGCCCAAGGATCTGGTCGAAAACAAAAACTACGGTCAGCTGCGCCGGCAGACCGAAGCGTTCATCCGCCAGCTGATCGGCTAAAAGCCCGTCGGACATCTAAATAGCCAGGCCAGAGGAGGAAACACCGTGCGTTACATCCGTTATGCTTATGAGGATCTGAAATTCTGGGGCATGCTGCTGACCGACGACCTGATCCAGCCGCTGACGGCGGCGCCCTACTTGAGCGGCGTGCCGCTCGGCCAGCCGGTTCCCCTGATGTCGGTGCGCTTGCTGGCGCCCTGTGAGCCCGGCAAGATTGTGGCGGTCGGCAAGAACTACCGCGACCACATCGCCGAGTTCGACAGCTCTGTCCCCGAGACGCCGATCCTTTTTATCAAGCCGTCGACCGCGGTCAACGATCCCGGCAGCCCGATCGTGCTGCCGCCGCCGGCCCTGAGCAGGCGAGTCGACTTTGAGTGCGAGCTGGCCGTCCTGATCGGAAAACGGGCCCGCCACGTCAAGGCCGACCAGGCGAGGGACTACATCCTCGGCTACACCTGCCTCAATGATGTGACCGCCCGCGACATCCAGAAACAGGACGGCCAATGGACAAGGGCCAAGGGCTTTGATACCTTTGCCCCGATCGGACCGGTCGTGACCGATGAAGTCGATCCGGGCCGCCTGGCCATCCGCACCCGCCTGAACGGCAAGATCAAGCAGGAGTCCTCGACCGCCAACCTGATCTGGCCGGTCGGCGAGCTGATCGAATTCATCACGGCCTGCATGACGCTGGAGCCGGGCGATATCGTCACGACCGGAACGCCTTCGGGCGTCGGCCCGATGCAGCCCGGCGACGACGTCGAAGT
>JAAZFW010000307.1 GCA_012511525.1 Clostridiaceae bacterium | reverse complement strand
AGGTCCTCCATGACGTTGAAGATGTTGCCGCAGGAATGCAGCAGGAACGGCTTTCCCCGGGCGTGCACCCGGTCGATGATCTGCTTGTAGGCCGGAACGATGTGCTCGCGGATATCCTCGGCCGACAGCAGGGTCGTGCTCTTGAATCCCAGGTCATCGCCAAAGCGCATGACACAGTACAAGTCGCTGTAACGGTCCAGGAACTGCTGCCAGATGCGGCCGTTGGTCTCCCCGACCTGGCGAAACAGGTCCGCATAAAGCTCAGGGTCGTCAGCCTTAATGTAACAGAGCTCCTCGAAGCCGGTGATGTCCTGCACGCATTCGAAAATGCCGTTGCCAGATCCGCCGATGGCCTTCATGCCGGCCGGCATCACGGCGGCGAGCGCGTCGAACTGATCCCGGTACGCGGCCCAGAAGCGCTCCGGGATTTCCGCCCACGGGTAGCGGTCAAAATCCGCGCGCGTCTTGATAACGCCCGCGACATGCGAACCCAGCGCGCCGCTACCGGGCATGACCGGTCCGATGCAGCATTCGAAACTGACGGTGTCGTAGCCCAGGCGCAGGAAGAAATCGCAATACGATCGGAAAAAGGCTTGTTTATCGGCCATATCCCCCTGGATCTGGTCGGCAAACACCACGCCGAGCACCTTTTCCATCTGGTGTGTGCTGATCAGGTGCTCGTACAAGGGAAGCCGCCTGGCCTTGATGTTGCGGGCCGCGTCGACGATATGGCGGTAATCGGGTTCAAAGGTCTTCATCGCCGTGCTCACGCCCTGGCCGCATAGCTTTCAATCGCGTTGATGCATTGGTCGAGGAACGTGCTTTCCCCCCATGTGTTGATCTTGAAGAACAGCGCCTGGCTGCCGCCGGACGTGATGGCGGAGACAAAAATCTGGTTGGCATGGCCGAGCACTGAGATGTTAAGGCTGACCCGGTTGCCCCCGGCCATGCTGTAGCGTTCATAGACGCGCACGGCCAGGCGAGTCTGGCCAAGTGTCCTGTCACTGCCGTCCTCAAAGGATGCCGATGCGCTGCCCTGGGTGATGGCGTTGTGAAGGTGATTTAAAAAACCGTCGAAATCACCTGTTAAGGACCGTTCGTATTTTGCCATATGCATCTCTCCTGTGTCATCGTCTTGGTTATCATTGTAGCATAAGCGGAGGCTTTCCTTGCTGCGCATGCTCTTGATTCTGCCCGGATGGCACGTATTGGCCTCCAGTTTGCCATCGGTTACAATAGGGCTGGAAATTCGGCCATCTGGCCGCAATATGAGGAGCCTTCATGTTTACACAGCGCGGACTGCTTATCTACCCGGAAGAAGTCGGGTCCTACTGGCGCGACCTGCTGCTCGAATCAGGACTCAACCTGATCGGCATCCACCCAGCCGGTGGCGTAAAGGCCGCCTATTCGCTGGATCGGCTGCTCGACTTTGTCCAGACTCCTGTGTTTTTGGATTTCGCCCGCAGCCTGACCCGAGCCGGTTTCAGCCTGGAATACGAAATGCACGCCATGTCCTGGCTGGT
>JAAZFW010000306.1 GCA_012511525.1 Clostridiaceae bacterium | reverse complement strand
CACTTCGCCCGCAATCCGGATTGCCCGGTTGCCTGAACTGACCTTCCGGTGGTAGGATAGGGCAGGGGGTGCGATCATGGTTCCTATGGTGTCCCTGGCCGGCATTTGCCTGACCCTAGTCCTCAGTCTCCTGTTGCCTGTTGCGGTCCTGCTCGTCCTGGTCAAAGGGCGAAAAGGTGTCTTTGGCGTTTGGATCGCCGGGGCGCTTGGCTTTTTCATTCCCCAGCTGATGATCCGCATTCCCGTGCTCCAGGCTCTGGGCCTCACGGCCGGCTACCAGCAGTTCGCCCGCCAGAATCCGTTCCTGCTGATTGTCCTGCTGGCTTTGACCGCCGGCTTGTTTGAGACCACCGGCCGCTTGGTCGTCCTGAAATTTGCCCTGAACCGGCGCCTGTCCTACATGACCGGGTTGGCGGCCGGCGCGGGCCACGGCGGCATCGAGGCGATCATGCTGATCGGCATGACCTATGTCAACAACCTGGTGATCAGCCTTTTGATCAACGCCGGCAAGCTCTCGGCGATCATGCCGGGCAACCCGGAAATGGAGGCGCAGGTGCGTGAGGCGATCCTGGGCACGGAACCGGTCCTGTTTTTTCTGGCTGGTGCCGAACGCGTCTTCACGATGTTTTTTCACATCGCGCTGTCGCTGATCCTGACGCGCCTGATCATGAAAAAACAAGCGGTGCGCGGCTTCCTTCTGGTTCTGGCGCTGCATGCTGGTCTTGACTTCATCGCGGCGCTCGGCCAGCAGCAAGGCGTTTCCATCTGGGTGATCGAAGGCTTTTTGCTGGCGGTCGCTTTGCTGTCGCTGCTTTTGATCCTGCGCATCCGGCCCCGATTCGGCGCGAGCATGTCCGTACCGGCCGACCCTGGCGAGCAGGCAGTCAAAGAAGGATATTGAGAAATGGGAGGAAACATCATGATTCTGACAACAACCGAAACGATCTCCGGGAAAGAACTGGAAACTGTGGGCCTGGTCAAGGGCAGCACCATCCAGTCCAAGAACATCGGCCGGGACATCATGTCCGGCTTGAAGACCCTGGTTGGCGGCGAACTGCAGTCTTATACCGCCATGATGAACGAGGCGCGGGCGCTGGCGACCAAGCGGATGGTCGAAGAGGCGCAAGCTTTGGGCGCGGACGCGATCGTCTGCGTGCGCTATGCGTCGTCGGCGGTCATGCAGGGCGCGGCCGAAGTGATGGCCTACGGGACTGCCGTCACGTTCAAGGTAACCTGAGGCGCCCGCAACAGAAACGAAAAGCCCCTAAGCGGACAGAAAGAAGGATCATGGCATCTTTTCAATTGCGTGACATCCTGCTGGGCGTCGCCACGGCCGCGACCCAGATCGAAGGCGGCGACACGAACAACAGCTGGTACGACTGGTATTGCCAGGGCAAGATCAAGGACGGGTCGAGCCCGCTGCGGGCGACGGACCATGCCCGTCTCTGGCCGGAAGACTTTGACCGGATGCGCGACATGGGCGTGAAAACCTACCGGATGAGCGTCGAATGGAGCCGGATCGAACCGGAAAAGGGGCGTTTCGACGACACGGCCCTGGCCCAGTACCGCGCGATGCTCCAGCGCCTCAACGATCTGGGTATCCGGCCGCTGCTCACGCTGCACCATTTCACCAATCCGCTCTGGTTTGAGCAGATGGGCGCTTTCGAGCATCCGGACAGCACCTCGCTATTTTTGCGCTACGCCGCGACGGTCGTCCGGGCATTGGGGGACCTGGTTTCCGACTTTGTCACGATCAACGAGCCGAATGTCTATGCCGTGCAAGGCTACCTGTACGGCTTATGGCCGCCGGGACGACGCTCCCTGGCCGCGACATGGCGAGTCATGGCCAGGCTGGCCGAATGCCATGTCCGGGCTTACCCTATGATTCACCAGATCCGCAAAGGGATGGGCCGCACCGACACCCAGGTCGGCGTCGCGCACCACATGCGTGCCTTTAGTCCGCTCAACCCGAAAAACCCCTGGCACCGACTCTGCGCGCGCCTGTTATCCACGCTATTTCAGGACCGTCTGGCGCAGGCGATGCTGGGCGGCCATTTTCGCTTTCCGCTGCCCAAATCCAAGGCGGTGAAGCCCGGCGCCTATTACGATTTTCTGGGCATCAACTATTACACGCGTTCTAGCGTGCGCGGTTTCGCTGATCATGTCCGGCCCGGCGTCCCGGTCAACGACCTAGGCTGGGAGATCTGGCCGGAAGGTCTGATCGCCTGCGCCCGTTCGCTCTACAAGGCTTTCCCGGCCCCGATCTACATCACGGAAAACGGCACCTGCGATCTCGAAGACACGTTCCGCAGCCGCTTTATTTATGAGCACCTGGCCGCGATCGCCGCCAGCGACTTGCCGATCAGGCGCTACTACCACTGGTGCTTTGCCGACAATTTCGAATGGCTCGAAGGCGAGACGGCCCGTTTCGGGATCGTCCATGTCGATTTTGCGACCCAGCAGCGGACGGTCAAGCGCTCCGGACGCTTTTATGCCGCCCTGATCCAGCAAAACGGCTGTGACGAGGCGCTCTACGAGACGTATGCCGCAAACCAATCCTATCCGAGCCGGGCACGGATCGGCACCAGCAAAAAATCGCCCGGAACCGGACGGATCTGCTAAGACAGCCAGGAGGAGCAAGCATGAGCCTGTATGGCCGCGTCATCTCGACTTCGTTCAAAACGTACAGCACGCACCGGTTCAATTTTTTTACCGCCACGCTGTTCGGCTTCGGCGAGCTGGTGCTTAAAATCAGCGTCTGGCAGGCCTTGTATGCCGCCCGGGGCGGCGCCAGCCTGGCCGGCATCGCGCTTAACGACATGGTCGCCTACAACATCGTCAGTTCCTTTTCGATGTCTTTCGTCGGCTGCCGCATCATGTACGAGATCAACGAGTTGGTCCAAAAGGGGGACATCGGCCAGCGCCTTTTGCTGCCGCTCGGATTCCGGCGCCATTTCTTCCTGACCACGCTGTCCGAGAACGCCTTCTACACGCTCTATGCGGCCATTCCGCCCATCCTGGTCGCCGTTCTGGTCTATGGCTTTCGCATCGAGCTCCGGCCGCTGACGGTCCTATCTTACCTGATCTCGCTCTCGCTGGCCCTCGTGATCCATTTCCAGGTCCAGTTCCTGTTGGGGCTATTGGTTTTCTGGGTGCGCAACGCCTTTTTCCTCGACTGGATGAGCGGGGCGTTGTTCAGTCTCTTTTCGGGCTCGTTTGTCCCGATGTGGTTTTTCCCCGACTGGCTGAATACGGTTGGCCTGGCGCTGCCGTTCCGGTCGATTGTCTTTGAGCCGACGGCGATCATGCTGGGCCAGACGGCCGGCCCGGATCTGGTCCGGGTGCTGCTCATCCAGGTCGCCTGGGTCCTGGTGGGCTATCTGGCCAGTACAGGGCTCTGGCGTAAAGCGCAAAAACTGGTTTTCGCGCAGGGTGGCTGACATGAAACGCTATATCCGGCTGACCTGGCTGACCATCGCTTACAGCTTCAAGAGCGTCGCCTCCTACCGGACGGCGTTTGTCATGAACGCCCTGGCGCAGATCGTCTCCTACCTGGTCGACTTCGGCCTGACCTGGATCATGGTCAACGCGTTCGGCGCCATGAACGGCTGGACACGCTACGAGGTGATTCTCCTCTATGCCATGAGCCTGGCTTCGTATGCCCTGGCCGGCTTTTTTTTCTTCAACATCCGCCAGATGTCGCGGGATATCCGCTCCGGCCAGTTCGACGACGTGCTGGTCAAACCGATGGGGGCCCTGGCCTACCTGATCTGCACCCGCTTCAACCGCGGCTATGTCGCGCACCTGGCACTGGCCATCGGCCTAACCGTCTTTTGCTTTGGCCAGATGGATGTGACGCTGACGGTTGGCAAAGGGCTGTTTTTCTGCCTGGCTGTCCTCTGCGGCGCCCTCGTCTACGCCGGCATGTTCCTGATCGCGACGATCCCGGCTTTCTTTGTCGTCGAAAGCCGGGCGCTCGGTAACCTGATCTTCTATTTCCGCCAGATGTCCTACTACCCGCTGTCGATATTCCCCTCTGTCCTGCAAGTCGCCCTGACGGTCGTGATCCCCTACGGCATGATCAATTTCTTTCCGGCCCAGGCGGTCCT
>JAAZFW010000305.1 GCA_012511525.1 Clostridiaceae bacterium | reverse complement strand
GCGGTCACCTGGCGATCCGGCTGGCTGACCGCGTCGATCAGGACGGTCAGGCCCGGCGTCGACGAGGGAGGCAGGTCATCGCGTGTCAGCCGTTCGGTGCAGCCGCGGGCTAGGTTGATCTGATCCAGCCCGGCCGCGACCAGGCTGCGGTTTTCGTCGAGCAGCGGCACGACATCGGCAACGGTGCCCAGGGCGGCGAGATCCAAGTAGTTTTTCCACAGGTCACCGCACCTTAGTTCCCGGCACAGGGCCTGAACCAGCTTCAGGGCGACCCCGACGCCGGCCAGGCCGGTAAACGGATAACGGCTGTCTGCCCTGTGCGGGTTGACAACGGCGTCCGCGTCCGGCAGGCACGTTCCACAGGCATGGTGGTCGGTCACCACCACGGCAATGCCGGCTGCCCGCAGGTTCTTGATTGCCTGCAGGCTGGTGATACCGCAATCGACGGTAATCAGAAGTTTACAGCCAGTCGATGCCAGCGCGTCTGCGGCATCTTCCGACAAACCGTAGCCGTCAGACAGGCGATCGGGGATCAGGATCTGCGGATCGTGCCCCAAGCCGCGTAAAAATCGCGTCAGCAACGCGGTCGCCGTGATCCCGTCCACGTCGTAATCGCCATGAATGCAGATTTTCTGGCGCGCTTCGAGCGCACGCCCGATCGTGCGGCATGCCTTGTCCATGTCCGGCAGGAGTCCCGGGTCGTGCAGCTTGTGCAGGCCGGGCGACAAGAAAGCTTCGGCCTGTAACGGGTCTGTCAGACCGCGGCATGCCAGCAGGCGATCCAGCAGGGGTGCCTGGGATGACGACTCGGTTCTGATCTGCCATTTACGGTGCACGCTTGCCTCCTGTGCAGACAGGCCCGACATCTAAAGCAGACATCGGGCCTGTCAAGTCATTTTTCGGTGCGGAGCGCTCAGCCGCTCAAGTGACGTTTTACCGCCTGATTCACAAGCTTGCCGTCGGCGCGTCCTTTCGTCTGCGGCATGACCAGCTTCATGACCTGGCCCATATCCCGGGGCGAGCTGGCCCCCGATTCCCGAATCGCCTCCAGAACGATCCGGTCGATCTCCGATTCGGTCAACGGCTTGGGCAGGTAGCTTTCCGGTACCGCCAGTTCCGCCTGATTCTTGTCCAGAATGTCCTGACGGCCTGAATGGGCCAACTCAGCCAGGTTTTCCTGGCGCTTTTTGACTTCCCGCGCCACGATATCCAAAATATCCGGATCATCGAGCGTGCACTGCCCGTCTTTTTCTGCCTGCAGGATGCCGGCGCGCAGAATCTGGAGCAAATCCTTGCGCAGGCTGTCCCGGGTCCGCATCGCGTCCTTAAGGTCCTGCAGCAGGCGCGTCTTCATGTCCATCGGTCAGCGTTTCCTTTTTCTGGCAGCTTCGGATTTCTTTTTGCGTTTGACGCTGGGCTTTTCATAATGCTCACGTTTGCGAACTTCTGCAAGAACACCGGAACGGGCACAGGAGCGCTTGAATCGTCTCAGGGCGCTGTCAAGGGACTCGTTTTCTTTGACTCTCACTTCTGACATCTTTTTTTCCCTCCCCTCGCGGCGATTTCTAGCTGTTCGCCATTGATACCGGCCTGGCAGACCAGGCGGATATCATGGCCTATTATACCCGTACCGCCGCGCCGGCGTCAACTGCCGCGTGACCGCCAAAAATCACGGGGCATCACCCAGAAGGCACCGCTTGACACGCGCCAGGGCCGGTCGGGTTGCTACATCCGGCAGGCGATGGGCATCGTTTCCGTAGTTGAACCAGACACCGGTTTCGCGCCCGATATCGTACAGGCGGCGTAGCTGCGGCTTGTCCGCGGCCAGGATGCCGCTGACATTCAGCTCGATGGCAACCTCGTGCTCGATGGCCAGTTCGAACAGCTCGCCCATCTCCCGGTCTGTAATCGCGGCATTGGCCTGGCTGACGGCTGCCGCCCCGATCCGGTTCCTGGCATAACCGGCGTCCAGGGGGTGGACCAGGCAGTCTGCTTTTCCGGAGACGATCAGGCTGCGCGCCATCGCCAGCATGTGGCGGGCATAGCCGCGCGGTCCGGGCTCGTCGGGCTGGGCCCAGAACGGCATATGATAATGGTTCAGGGCATACGCCCGGTAATCGAGGGCTTGGCGCAGCCGGTCGCCCTCCAGCGTCTTGCCGATATCGTAGCAGGAAAGCTCGCAGCCGATGATCACCCGGACGCGCGTTTCCAGGCCGCCCAGTTGCCGGCGCAGTTCCTGCACATGGGCCAGGACGGTTGCGTCGTCGCGGTCGTCGTTGTCGTGATCGATCAGCGCGATGGCGTCAAGGCCTGCCTTTTCAGCCTCGGACACGATGGCGGGCAACGTCATCGCCCGGTCGGCGCAGTGCGAGAAAGCGGTATGCACATGCAGGTTCATTCGGGCCAGCTCATCCAGATCATAGGTTTTTTCGTGGCAGTACACGGTTACCCGCCTCCGATGGTCATGCCATCATGCCGCAAGGCAATGTCGGCCGCGAT
>JAAZFW010000304.1 GCA_012511525.1 Clostridiaceae bacterium | reverse complement strand
TTCACCTTGGCAAGGTGACACTCTACCACTGAGTTAATCCCGCAGCTTGGTGGGTACTACAGGACTTGAACCTGCGACCCCATGCGTGTGAAGCATGTGCTCTCCCAGCTGAGCTAAGCACCCACAATTGGTGACCCGTAGGAGAATCGAACTCCTGTCTTCGCCGTGAAAGGGCGATGTCTTAGCCGCTTGACCAACGGGCCATATGGTAGCGGCGGTCGGATTTGAACCAACGACAGTTCGGGTATGAACCGAATGCTCTGGCCAACTGAGCTACGCCGCCACGCTTGTGGGGATGCCTTTCAAGGTGCTTCATGATTCTACCAGTAGACCGATCTGTTTGTCAAGGCGTTTTTCCGAATTTCCAACCGTCGGTATTTTACTGGATAAATCATAATTTTATGAAACATACAATAGATATTATGCTTATACCCACTCTTCTCGCATCAAGCAATCTTTAAATAGCCTGATGGGAGAGCGGATTAGCCCGGCCGCCGCGCACGGCGGCCGGGTTGGTTCCATTTGGATTACTTGACTTCGACTTCGGCTCCGGCCTCGGTCAGCTTCTTGGCGACGCTGTCGGCGTCTTCCTTGCTGACGTTCTCCTTGACGGCCTTCGGCGCGCTGTCAACCAGGTCCTTGGCGTCCTTGAGTCCGAGACCCGTCAGCTCGCGTACGGCCTTGATGACGGCGATCTTGCTGGCACCGGCAGCCTTAAGGATGACGGTGAATTCGGTCTGCTCTTCAACCTGGGCTTCGACGGCGGCGGCACCGGCGGTCGGGGCAGCGGCCATGGCCGAAGCTGAGACGCCGAATTCGGTCTCAAGGGCTTTCACGAGTTCTGCCAGTTCCATGACGGAAAGAGCCTTGACATCTTCGATAAACTTGCTCACTTTTTCACTTGCCATTTTTATGACCTCCTGATTATATCCTTTATGCTTCTGCGGCTTCTGCTGGAGCGGCATTTCCATCTCCGGCTTCCATTTTTTCCCGGATGGCGTTCAGAATGAATGCCAAACTGGTGATCGGTGACATCAGGCCAAAGACGAGCTGACCATACAGCACGTCGCGGCCAGGGATGCTGGCCAGGCTGTTCAGTTCGTCGAGGTCAAGAACCTTTCCCTCGAGGTAGCCGCCTTTGAGCTTCAGCTTATTGTACTTGGCGGAGAACTCCTTAAGAACCTTCGCCGGGGTGATCATGTCTTTTTTGCTGAAAGCAATGGCTGTCGGTCCCGTGAGAAGATCGTCAAGACCGTTGAGGCCAGCCTGGGCCAGGGCCCGGGAAGACAACGTGTTCTTGATTACCTTGTACGTGACCTCTTCCTTGCGCAGGGCGGCCCGCATTTCCGTGTCCTGGGCGACGGTCAAACCGCGGTATTCCGCCAAAACGATCGACTGAGCCTGGCTGAATTCCTGGGCCAGCTCATCCACGATCCCTTTCTTGGTTTCCAATACCTGCTTACTGGGCATGTTATCCCTCCTTCTGGTAAAATAAAGCCCCTCTCGCCTGATGACGGGAGGGGCAGGACAGATCAAAAACAATCTGACTCTGCAGCCTCGGCAGGACGTCTTGCGTTTACTTCCTTACGGAATCCTGCTGTCTCTGGCGCACTGTGCTATTCTATCTGTCGCGCGGCCAAAAGTCAATGACCGCAAAGGCTATTAGCTCAACCTGGCGGTATTGATCTTGATGCCGGGACCCATGGTCGACGTGATCGTCACGCTGCGCAGGTACTGTCCCTTGGCCGCAGCCGGTTTTGCCCGGATGACCGCGTCCATCAGAACCTTGAAGTTCTCAGCCAGCTTGTCCTGCCCGAACGACGCCTTGCCGAGGGGGCAGTGGATGATGTTCGACTTGTCCAGGCGGTACTCGATCTTACCGGCCTTGATCTCGGCGATAGCCCGGGTCAGGTCCATGGTGACGGTGCCTGACTTGGGGTTGGGCATCAGGCCCTTGGGGCCGAGCACGCGGCCGAGGCGGCCGACGACACCCATCATGTCCGGTGTGGCGACAACCACATCGTAGTCGAACCAGTTCTCGGTACGGATCTTCTCAACCATGTCCTCGGCACCGACAAAATCTGCGCCGGCTTCCCGGGCCTCATCGGCTTTCGGACCCTTGGCGAAAACCAGGACGCGTTTGGTCCGGCCTGTACCGTGGGGGAGCACAACGGCGCCACGCACTTGCTGGTCTGCGTGACGGGAGTCGACACCGAGCCTGATGTGCATCTCGATGGTCTCGTCGAACTTGGCTTTGGCTGTCTTCTGGACGAGGTCAATGGCCTCTGGCGGATCGTACTGGACGGCCCGGTCAATCAGCTTGGACAGCTCCTTATATCGCTTGCCTCTTTTCATTGTCTTTCACTCCTTCAGGCGCCCTAGTCGTCAATGACGACAATGCCCATGCTTCTGGCTGTTCCGGCGACCATCCGGGCACAGGATTCGATGTCCGACGCATTTGTGTCGACCATCTTCATCTGGGCGATCTTCAGGACTTCCGAACGGGGGAGCTTGGCTACCTTGTCCCGGTTGGGCTTGCCGGATCCGCTTTCGATGTTGCATGCCTTTTTCAGCAGCACAGGCACCGGAGGAGTCTTCGTAATGAAAGTGAACGAGCGATCCGCGTAGATCGTGATGATGACCGGAATGATCAGGCCGACATCCTTGGCTGTTCTTTCATTGAATTCCTTGACGAACATGGCGATGTTGACACCATGCTGACCAAGGGCTGGTCCTACCGGCGGCGCTGGTGTGGCTTTGCCTGCGGGTATCTGCAGTTTCACATACCCTGTGACTTTTTTTGCCATTGCGGCCACCTCCCAATTTGATCTTTATCTGCGGTGCAAAGCGGCTTATGCCGGCCTGCACGGGCAGTCATGTTCAGATGCGCAGGATCTGCGTCAGTTCCAGTTCAACCGGTGTTTCGCGGCCAAACATGGAAACGAGCACGCGCACTTTCTTTTTGTCGAGGTTGATCTCCTCGACGGTGCCGATAAAGCTTTCGAGCGGCCCGTTGATTACTTTGACCGAATCGCCGACATCGTAGTCGACAACCGGTTCCCAGCTGGACTCGAGGCCCATCAGCATCAGTTCCTCATCGGTCAGCGGCGTCGGCTTGGAGCTCGAGGGTCCGACAAAGCCGGTCACGCCGCGCGTGTTGCGCACGATGTACCAGATCTCGTCCGTCAGCGTCATCTTGACCAGGACGTAACCAGGATAGATCTTTCGCTGCGTCACCTTTTTCTTGCCATCCTTGATTTCAACCTGTTCCTCCATGGGAACAGAGACTTCCTGGATGTATTCATGGATCCCGCGATTTTCGACGATTCGCTCCAAGGTCGCCTTCACTTTGTTTTCATACCCGGAATAGGTATGGACAACATACCATTTGGCTTCCGCGGAGTTTTCTTCGACCATAGCTTACGTACTCCTTTACCCGGCTTGCGCCGTGGTGGCGCTTGTTCCGGATTCGGCTGTTGTGGCGGTCGTCGTGGCAGTCGTCGCAGCGGTCGTCGTGGCGGTCGTCGTCACCTTGGGCGAATAGAAGCCCAGGGCGTCCAGCGTGCCGCTGAGGACCGTGTCGATAACGAACAGCAGAACGCCGATAATCACACAGATCGCCAAAACCGTCGCCGTGCTCTGGATCAACCGTTTGCGGTCCGGCCACACGACCCGCTTCAGTTCTGCCCTGAGATTGACAAAGAAAGTCTTCAGCTTCTTTCCGGCCGTAACGAAAAACGCGGCCACTTTCTGAAAGAAGTTCCGTTTTGCGGGGGCGGGCTTGGTCGGCCGGTTGTCTTTCTTGGCTTTCTCTGCCATCCTCAACACATCCTTATCTGCTCTCTTGTCGCTCACTTCGTTTCCTTGTGATCGGTATGCTTGCGGCAGAATCTGCAGTATTTCTTCATTTCCAACCTGTCCGGGTTGTTCTTCTTGTTCTTCATGGTGTCATAATTTCTCTGTTTGCATACGGTGCATGACAAGGTCACCTTGTCCCGTACTCCTGCTTTTGCCATCTGTTGGTCACCTCCGCCTGGTCTGATCTGCGATCTTCACATAAAAAAAAGACCCTTTTGTGGACAAGCAAACGAATTCTATCACAGGCAGGGTCTTTTGTCAAACAGAATTTTTCGCAGCGTAGGCCTCAAACGCCATCAGCGACGCTGGCGCAGCTCTTTCTCGATTTCATCAAAGCTGACCTTTTGCTCGACCAGCAGCACACAAAGGTGGTAAAGCAAGTCGGCCACTTCATAGGTCACTTCGGACGGCTGGCGGTTTTTGGCCGCGATGATGACTTCGGCGGCTTCCTCACCGATTTTCTTGCAGATCTTGTCCAGGCCTTTCCCCAGCAGGTAATTCGTGTAGGAGCCCTCCTTGGGGTTGGCCTGGCGGTCGAGTACAACATCATATAGTTCGTCAAGAATCTGTCCAATCTGGCTCATGGTTATCCTCCTTAAGGCAACCCATATCGTGTGTTTTACGCCCTGGCCTCAGCCAATTCCTCGATCGTACGGAAAAAACAGGTTTGCGCACCTGTATGGCAGGCGGGGCCGAAGGCATGCACATCCGCCAGCAGGCAATCCGCGTCGCAGTCGACCCGCAGGGCTCGGACCTGCTGGAAATGACCGGACTGCTCGCCTTTGAGCCAAAGCTTGCCGCGGCTGCGGCTAAAATAGTGCATCAGGCCGGATGTCAGCGTTTCCTGGAACGCCTTTTCGTCGGTATAGGCCTGCATCAGGACTTCCCCGTCTTCGGCCCGTCTGGTGATGACCGTCACCAGGCCGCGGTCGTCCTTTTTCAGCTTGGACCAGATTGCCGAGGCAACCGCCGGATCGTCCAGGCCGGTTCCGGCCGCAAAAGGCCTGGGGAGGCCGGACAACGTTTCGAGTTCGGCCGGAGACAACCGGACCGGGATTTCCCGAAGCGCCAGGTAACGCTTGAGCTGCGGGATCGTGATTTCGCCGAAATGAAACAGGCTGGCTGCCAGGACCGCTTCCGCGCCGCCGAGCGTCAGGGCGTCGTAGAAGTCGGCCAGCCGCCCCGCGCCGCCTGAAGCGATGACCGGAATCGGAACAGCGTCGGCGATCTGGCGGGTGATGTCGAGGTCATACCCGGACTTGGTGCCGTCCCGGTCCATGCTGGTCAACAGGATTTCGCCGGCACCCAGCTCGGCAACCCTGCGCGCCCAGGCGACGGCTTCCAGTCCGGTCGGTCTGGTTCCCCCGGCAATCATCACCTCGTAAGGGCCTTGCGGCGTACGGCGTACGTCAATCGCGACGACGACGCACTGGCTGCCGAAGCGGGCCGCAGCCTCGCGGACTAAGTCGGGATTTTGTACAGCCGCGGAGTTCAGCGATGTTTTGTCCGCGCCGGCCTTGAGGATCCTGCGGATGTCCTCCAGGCTGCGGATACCGCCGCCGACTGTAAAGGGAATGAACACCTGTTCCGCCACCTGGCTGACGACATCGATCAGGGTGTCGCGCTCTTCCAGGGTTGCCGAGATATCCAGGAAGACCAGTTCGTCGGCACCGGCGTCGTTGTAGGCGCGCGCCGAATCCACCGGATCGCCGGCGTCGCGGATATCGACAAAATTGACGCCCTTGACAACACGTCCGCCCCGGACGTCCAGGCAGGGAATAATGCGCTTGGCTAGCATGATGGCAACACAACCTTTCCTTCGTAAAGCGCCTTGCCGACGATAACGCCGGCGGCACCGGTCTGGCGGACCGCTTCTATATCATCCTGGCAGCCGATGCCTCCGGACGCGATCACGGCGAGGCGGCCGAGATCGACCAGCTGGCGTATGCCGGCCAGGGCCGGTCCGCGCATCGTGCCGTCGCGCCGGATATCGGTGTAGATGACCGTTTGCGCCCCCAGGTCAGCCATTTCGCGGGCAAATGCGACCACATCCAGGCCGCTGTCTTTTGTCCAGCCCTCGATGCAAACCATGCCGTCGCGCGCGTCCAGCCCGATGGCGATCCGATCCGGGTAGCGCGTCAGAGCCTTCTCGGTGAAGCGCCGGTCCTTGACAGCAGCCGTCCCGAGCACGGCCCGCTCAAGCTGGTGCGTCTCCAGCAGCCGTTCGAGCGCCGCCATGGTGCGGATGCCGCCGCCCGTTTGTATCTTCAGGCCGGTCTCCCGGCGCATGCGGGCGATCAGGTCGGCGTGGGCCA
>JAAZFW010000303.1 GCA_012511525.1 Clostridiaceae bacterium | reverse complement strand
GGGGCGATCCGGGACCGTAAAACGCTTTTCTTGTGCGGCGGGACCGGTTCGGGCAAAACGACCTTCCTCAATATCCTGGCGTCGTGCATCCCAGAGCATGAGCGGGTCATCACGATCGAGGACGCGGCGGAGCTCTCGCTAAAGGGCCTGGAACATGTCGTCCGGCTCGAGGCCAGGCTGCCGGGTCCGGACGGGAGCGGCGAAATCACGCTGGCCGAACTGATTCGGGCGTCGCTTCGCATGCGCCCGGACCGGATTATCGTCGGTGAAGTGCGCGGCCGGGAGGCGTTCGACATGCTTCAGGCGATGAACACAGGCCACCCGGGTTCGCTTTGCACCGGCCACGCCAACTCCTGCCAGGACATGGTCGACCGGTTGTCCTTGATGGTCCTGATGGCCGTCCAGATGCCGTGGGACGCGATCCGTTCCCTGGTCGCGTCGGCGCTTGACATCATGGTCTTCCTGAAGCGGACCGGCAGCGGTGCGCGTATCGTCCAGGAAATCGCCGTGATAACCCAAAAGCAGACCGGTCTGCTCGATGTAGCGCCCGTCTTTATCCGTGATCCGAGAGGTCGGCTGACCCGTGTCTGACAAAAAGCACAACACACATGCCAGGCGCATGCCGTCAGGGTGGCTGCTCAGCCTGATGGCCGGATTGGCGGCCGCCTGGCTGGCGGTCGGTGCCTTCCTGTCATCCGGCCCGCTTCGCCTGGCCCTGGCGCTCGTCTTCGGCATCTGCCTGGGCGTGGTCCTGATCCGCCGCCAGAGCAGCCGACAGGCCAGGCTGGCCAGGGAGCAGTTCAAATGGTTCTTGGAACTGATCATGACCAGGCTGTCCTCCGGCGCGACCCTGGAGCGGGCCATCGCCGACGCGCTGCCGGATATGGAACAGCTGCTTGGCCGGACGGCGCCGTTCCTCATCCAGCTGCGCACGGCTGTCCGCCAGCTCGAGGCCCGCCGGCCGCTCGACGAACTGCTGCTGGATCTGGCCCGGACATGCGCCTGTCCGGATGCGGCACGTTTTTTCCAGGTGCTGCCCGAACTGCGCCGAACCGGCAGCCAGGTGGCAAGCTTTGTGCGCCAGAATCTGCGCATGGCCACCGAACAGCTGCAGCTGCGCCAAACGGTTTGGGCCGAGACGGCCCAGCGCCGGACCGAAGCAGCCTTTCTCAGCCTGATGCCCTTTTTGATCGCTGCCATCTTCCGGGGCAGCTTCGACGACACAACCTCCGCCTTGATGGCGCAGCCGACCGGTCTGGCCGGCATGGCCGCAGCCTGCTGCCTGGCCATCACGGCAGCCATCCTCACGGCAGGCAACAGTGCACCCAGAACCCAAAAAGCAGCGGTTTGGCCACGATCAGCTAAAACAGCCTCAGCGGGGCGATGGGCCAAGTGGCTGAACAAACTGTATCTCAACGGCCTGCCGGCGGCATACAGCGCCCGCCTGCTGCTCGTTTTAGCCGGACTCAGGCAGCGCTTCGGTGTGGACACCGCATCCTTTTGGCGCCGCAAGCTGCGCCTGCTCGGGCTTAGCCTGCTGCCCGGCCTGATTGCCTGTGCGGCCATGCCGGCAGCCTGGCCCCTGATCCCGATCCTTCCCGTCCTGGCGAGCGTGCTCCAGGACCAGCAGCTGCTTTCGGCCGAGCGGAAGATTCAGGATGACGACCGCCTGCATGTTCCCTTGCTGCTCAACCTGTTAAGTGCATTGCTGAACGCCGGCCTTTCCCTGCATCGCTCGCTGCAGATCGCCTGTGTTTCCCTGCAGCCGGAGACATCCGCCGCGGCGGGCCTGTTTTGCGACCTGGAACGGGCCGGCAGTCAGCTCCAGGCCGGCCAGCCGGTTCGATCTGTCCTCAACGGCCTGCTTGCAGTCTGCCCGATACCGGAAGCGCAAGCCGCCCTGCTGCTTTTGCTGCGCTACGAATCTGCCGGCAGTCCGGATATCCTGCAGCTGCTGGATTTGCATGCCTCGTCCTGCTGGACGCTGCACCGCAACGCAGCCCGGAAAAAGCTGGAGCAGCAGAACCTGAAGCTCATGATCCCGATGACGCTCGATCTCGCAGCAGTTCTGCTGACAGCCCTGCTGCCGGCGGTCCTCAGCCTGCAGGTCCTGTAATCCGACATCCGGCATCCAACCGAAGAAAGGAGGGGCAGTCGCAGCCGGCGGTTTCGCCTGACGAAACCGAAAAACGCACTGCCGAAACAATGAAAGAGAAAAGGTTATCCCGCAAGGCAGGCTTCGGCACCCTGGAGGTTGTGATCATCATCGCCGTCCTGCTGTCCGTCGCCCTGATCTTCCGCTCCGCCCTGCTGGACTACGCCCAGAACCTGATCCAGACTGTCCTGGGTGACCAGCAGGTCATCGACGACCTGGCCCAGAACTAAAGCCCGGTTCCTGCCGACCGGCAGGACTCGATTCAAAGCAAAGGCCATCCCATGATTCCTGATCCATTGCTGCGCGAAAACGGGCCTTTCGGCTCAATCCTGGTTGTCCCGCTGCCGGATCCCGGCTGCCTGATCACCTACCAGATGGACTACCTGGTTCGGCACCAGCCGCCCGGGCTGCTGCCCTGCTACCTGCGCTCCCGGTCCGGCCAGGCCCAAGTCTGCCTGGATACGAGCGGTCTCAAACCGCTGGATGAAGCGTTTCCCGAGTCCGGACGGAGCGAGAAGCGGGGCCGGGCGGTCCTTCGTTCAATCTGCAGATGCCTGATCGAGGCTGAGGACCATTTGCTGCCGATCAAGCAGTTCATGCTGCATCCTTCCCTGGTCTTCGTCGGCCACGGGGAAGAAGTCCTGCTGGGCTTCTGGCCGATCCGGCATAAAAACGCCGGTAATCAGTCCGATGGAACATTGGCTGAACTGGTCGAAACGGTTGCCGCGGCCTTCGCCTGGTCAGACGGCGACACCCGCCAGGCGGTGCAGGCAGCCCGTGCCGGTCTGCACGATCTGGCCGCTTACCTGGATCCGGAACCGGTCCGGACCGAGCCCGTCGTCCAGGCGCAGCCCGGACCGGAACCAAAGGCTGCGATCCGCCGACGGCCGGATGCCCGCTGGCTGCTGACCGTACCGCACGCGGCCGCGGCGCTGCTTACCCTGGCGGTGCTGCAGGGCTGGCTCGATCAGGCCAGGCCGGTTCTGCTGCCGATCCTGGGCAGCCTCGTTC
>JAAZFW010000302.1 GCA_012511525.1 Clostridiaceae bacterium | reverse complement strand
GAAAACGGTCATCGACACATCGACCAGCTTTCCCGAATCGACGAAAGCGCTATATGCTGCTTTCCGCGAACAGGGCGGGCAATTTATCGACGCCCCTTTACTGGGCGGGCCGGCTGACACAGCCGCCGGCAGCGCGCCTTGCATGATCTCCGGCGATCGGGATGCTGTCGATGCTGTTTCCCCGATTGTCGCCAGCTACGCGGATCCGATCAGTTATTTTGGCGCCATCGGCTCTGCGCACACGGTCAAGCTGGCCATGAACTTCACCGGCCTGATGTATGCGACGCTGCTGGCGCAAATGTTTCCCCTGATGGAGAAAATGGGCATCGATACACAAAATCTGTACCAGGTTATGAATGACAAAACATTCGGCAATGGCGTTTTCAAGTTCTATGCCCCTAAGTTTGTCAACAAGAACTACCATTTGGATTTTAAGCTTGCGTTGGCTTTAAAAGACATGCAGTATGTCAAAAAGCTGTACGACCAGTACAACTGCCCGGCGTTTCTGCTGGACGGCGGACTGAACCTGATGCGCGAAGCCGTTAAGGAGGGGCGCGGCGAGCATGACATGTCGGAAGTGGCTGCGGTCATATCTGAATACCTTGGCCTTAGTACGCACCCATGACCTGATCCCGGCCGAATCCTCAGGCTGTCCGGGATCCTGAAAGGCAGTGCCTTCTTGCCATATCGGGCGACCCGACGTAAGATGGTTTCGGTCAACACGTCTTACGAAAGGCAGCCCGGATGGAACCGATACTCGATTGCCACGCTCACATATTCCCGGATCGCATCGCCGCGAAAGCCGTCCAGTCGATCGGCCGCTACTACGGTTTGCCGATGGCCTGTTCCGGCGATCTTATGGATATGCTGTCTGCCCGACTGGCGGCGGGCATCACCCACTCCGTCCTGTTCGCCACGGCGACGCGCCCGGACCAGGCCATGCCGATCAACCGGTTCATGGCGGATTGCTGCCACAGCCATCCTGGCCTGACGGCGCTGGGAACGGTTCACCCCGGCATGCCTGAAAAGGATGTCGACGCGGCACTGGACCAGCTCGGGGCACTGGGCCTTGCGGGCATCAAGCTGCATCCCGATTTCCAGCAGGTCGCAGCTGACGACCCCTTTGTGATTCGGGTGGCGAAACGCCTGGGGCCTGGCCGGGTGCTGCTGCTCCATGCCGGCGACCCCAAGAGCGACTTGTCCCATCCGGACCGCATCCGCCGCCTCGCCGAGGCTTGTCCCGGCACGAGGTTCATCGCGGCTCATCTGGGCGGTTACAGCCTGTGGCGGCAATCGGCGCATGCCCTCGCCGCCTGCCCGAATGTCTGGATCGACACCAGCAGCTCGCTGGCCTTCCTGGCCCCCGGCGAGGCCGCGGACATTATGCGCGGCTTCGGCCTGGACCGGGTGCTGTTCGGCACGGATTACCCGATGTGGACGCCCCGCGACGAAGTCCGGCGGCTGCGCGCCCTGCCGCTCACCGAAAAAGAAAAACAGGCGGTGCTGTGGTCAAACGGCGCCCGCCTGTTCTGCCAAAAGCCGACGGTTTGATCCGTCAGGCTGTCTCGTTTTGCTCTTTCACCTCGGCCGCAGCCTGCCGTTTTTCGATTTCGATGCGTTCCAGGGAGACAAAATCGATCTTCCCGACTTTTGTTCGGGGCAAGTCGGCGCAGAATTCGATTTCACGCGGGATCGCGTACTGGATCAGGTTCTTTTCGCAATGGCTGACGATGCTGTCCCTGAGCGTCGCCTCGTCCGGAGCATCGGCATCCCGGACGACGAACAGCTTGACGACCTGCATCTTGTATGGGTGCGGCACCCCGATCGCGCAAGCCATCCGGACCCCCGGAACGGCGCTGACCAGATCCTCGATCTGAGACGGGAAGACCGGGATGCCGGAGACTTTGAGGATCCGCTTGATCCGCTGTTTGAAATGAAAATACCCGTCCGGATCCATATTGCCGAAATCACCGGTATGAACCCAGCGCAGGCCGTCATCGTGCAGGCGGACCGTTTCGGCTGTCGCCTCAGGATCGTCCAGGTACCCCAGCATGATCGTCGGAGCATGGATGCAGAACTCGCCGTCCTGGCCGACCGCGACCTCGCGCTTGGTTCCCGGCTCGACGACCTTCATCAGCACATCCGCCAACGGAATGCCGACTGTGTCCTCGCGGGCATCCTGCATCGGATTGACAGCGCAAACCGTGACCGTTTCGGTCAGGCCATACCCTTCACGCAGCGAGCATTTCGCGCCGCGCGCCTGGATGAAGCGGTCAAAACGCCGCTTGAGGTCCTTGGGAAGCGAGTCGCCGCCGCAGAAGACCGCCTGGAGACAGGACAGGTCCGCCTGCTCCAGTTTCTTGTTCTTAAGGATGCCTTCGAACAGCGTCGGTACGGCCGCGATAAAAGATGGTTTTTCGCGAACCAGCACATCCGCCAGCACATCCGGCGAAAATTGGGGCACCAGGATGGCGCGCATGCCGTTCAGCAGCATGGTGTGCATGCCCATGCAAAGGCCGAAGCCGTGGAACAGCGGCAGGATCGTCACCATGGACAATCCGGTCGGATCGAACGTGTCGTCGGCCGGATTGCCGATGATCTGGGGACCTTGCACGGCCAGCACGTTGAAGTTGTAGGACGAGAGCATGATCGTCTTCGGACTGCCGGTCGTGCCGCCGCTGTGCAGGTAAACCGCGCAGTCATGGGCGCCCAAAGCCTTCTGGTAGGGTTCCGGCTTGTCGGCCTGCTGCATGAAAGATGCCCATTTGAGATAGAAATCACGCCGCGGCATGCGCGTGATCTTGCGGCCCTTGGTCAGGAAAAAGCCGATCTTGAGCCCGGTGTTCAAATAGTCCATGATCGAGCAGACGATGGTCCTTTTGATCCGCGACTGTTCCAGCATGTCGGTGTGCTTGGCCAGCATGGCGTCGAGGATGATCAGGTAATCGCTCGATGTCGTGCGGATATAGTGCGAAAGCTCCTCGGCCGGGGTCAGGGGATGGACCATGTTGCAGATGCCGCCCAGCCGGTTGACGGCGTAAAAAAAGATCACGGCATGGGGGGTGTTCGGCAGGCAGATCGTGGCTACTTCACCCTGCTTCATGCCCAGCTGGTGGAGACAGGCTGCTGCCTGGTCGATCTCGCGCAGCATGTCGGCATAGCTGATCTGGCGCCCCATGAAAGTCAGGGCGGGATGGTGCGGGAACCGGCCCGCCGCATGGGCGATCCCTTCGTAGAGCGTCATGTCAGGATAGCTCAGGGACAGTTTGAACCAGGGGTCGTAATGCGTCACCCAGGGTGTGTTCATCTCAGCACCTCCGCGGCAGCTTTTTTAATTTGCCTGTCAAAATAAAACGTGACCTTATTGTAGCGCATAATGCCGTTTCTCACAACGAACCGGCTGCAGGCCGGTTAACGCTGCCCGTAATATGCCTGGCTGCCGTGCTTGCGCTCGTAATGCTTGCGCAGCAAATTCTCGTCGATCGGCAAGACATGCGGGTTCAGCTGGCAGGTGTGCCAGGCCATCATGGCGCACTCCTCGAGGACGACGGCATTGTGCACCGCCTCGTCCGCGCTGCCGCCCCAGGCAAACGGCCCGTGGTTTAGAACCAGCACCCCCGGCATGGCGACCGGGTCGAGCCTTCTGTCGGCGAACGTTTCGACAATCACCTTGCCGGTGTTCCGTTCGTAATCCAGTTCGATCTCATCCGGATGCAGGGCGCGTGTCACCGGGACCGGACCGTGGAAATAATCGGCGTGCGTGGTTCCCAATGCCGGGATGTCACGTCCCGCCTGGGCCCAGATGGTTGCCCAGCGCGAGTGGGTGTGGACAATACCGCCCAGGTCCGGAAAACTGCGGTAAAGCTCGAGATGCGTCGGCGTGTCGCTGCTGGGGCGGTACGTCCCGCTGACCACTTTGCCGTCAAGGTCAAGCACGACGATATGGCGTGTCTGCATCTGGTCGTAGGGCACTCCGCTGGGCTTGATCGCCACCAGACCCAGCTCGCGGTCGATCGCGCTGACATTGCCCCAGGTAAAGGTCACCAGGCGGTGGGCCGGCAAAGCCAGATTCGCCTCCAGGGCGGATTGGATCAATTTCTCAACGGACATTGCGTTCCTCCTCTTCCGGCCGGATTGACGGCCTTATGGCAGGCTGGTTTCTAAGCGCAAGGCTTTCAGCTGTTTCATGATATCATGTCCGCCCCGTCCGAACCAGTCGTGCAGCTGGCTGTAACAGGCAAAAAGGCGGTTGTAGGCAGCCTCGCGGGACGGGTCGGACTCATAGACCGTTCCCGCCTCACGGGGCACGTGTTGGACCGCCGACCCGATGTCGGCAAAGCCGCCCCGTTCCGGTCCGGCGGCCACGGCGCCGTAGAGCGCAGACCCCAACGCGGCGGCCTGGCGGCTCGCGCTGACGCGAATCGGGCGGCGCAGCACATCGGCGTAGATCTGCATCAGGAAGGGATCGCGCGCGGCGATCCCGCCGCAGGCATGGATTTCACACACGGGCAGGCCGCCGGCCTCAAACTGCTCGACGATCAGGCGCGACCCGAAAGCCGTTGCCTCGATCAGGGAACGGTAGATCGCTTCGGGACGCGTCGCGAGCGTCATGCCGATCAGAAGGCCGCTTAAATCGGCGTCACCGAGCACGGAGCGGTTGCCGTTCCACCAGTCGAGCGCGACCAGCCCCGACTCGCCCGGCTTCAGCAGCATCGCCTTCTCGCGCAGCACCTGGTGGATGGAACAGGACCGCTCTGCGGCCTGCTCGTGATACGCCGGCGGAACCTGGCGGCGCACGAACCAGTCGAACAGGTCGCCGACACACGGCTGGCCGGCCTCGTAACCCCAGTAGCCGGGCAGGATGCCGTCTTCAACGGCACCGCAAATGCCCGGCACAGCCTTCTCTTCTTCGGCGAGCAGCAAATGGCAGGTCGATGTGCCCAGGATCATCAGGAGCTGTCCGGGACGGCTCAGGCCGGCCGCAGGAAAGGTCACATGGGCGTCGACATGGCCGACGGCGACCGGTGTGCCCGGCAGCAGTCCGGTCAGCGCGGACGCTGCCGCCGTTATCGATCCGGCCCGGCTGCCGACAGGATAAACCTGCGGGGACAGCTTCGTCGCGACCACATCGGCCAGGCGCCCGTCGAGAGATGTGAAGAAGCCGCGCGCCGGATAGCCGTCGCGCTTGCTCCAGAGCGCCTTGTAGCCGGCCGCACAGCTGCTGCGCCTTTCCTGTCCGGTCAGCTGCTCCACGATCCAGTCTGTCGCCTCGATCAGGCGATCCATGGCCGCGTAGACCTCCGGCGCCTCCTCCAAAATCTGCATCAGTTTGGGCAGCAGCCATTCCGACGAAATGCGCCCGCCGTATCGGCCCAGGAAACTTTCGCCGCGCGAGCGGGCCAGCTCGCTGATCCGGTTGGCATATGGCTGGGCGGCGTGGTGCTTCCAGGCCTTGACATAGGCATGCGGATGGGACTGGAACGCGGGCAGGAAACACAGCGGGGTTCCGTCCGCCTGGACCGGCAGCACGGTGCTGGCGGTAAAGTCGATGCCGACGCCGACAACCTCCGCGGCATCGGCCCGTGATTGCGCCAGCAGCCGGGGAATCGAGGCAAGCACATCCAGGTAGTCGGCCGGATCCTGCAAGGTCCAGTCAGGGGGAAGCTTGACACCTCCGGACGGCAGCGTATCCTCGATGAATCCATGCTTGTACGGGCAGACAACAAGTCCTTCTTCGGCGCCGGTCGCGAGGTCGACCAGCATGGCGCGTCCGGACAGTGAGCCAAAATCGATGCCAAGGGCGAGGTGCCTGTTCATGGGTCCTCCTAGTAAACGTATCCATAAGTCATCATCGCCCGAGCCTCTCGTTCTGTCAAGCGGCCGGTGTTATGCTATACTGAGCTCGATAAGCCCCTGCGGCTGGATCTGGAGAGAGATATGGCAAAGGCGAAAGCGACGTTTGTCTGCGGCGTCTGCGGGCACGAATCCCGCGGCTGGCTGGGACGCTGTCCGGACTGCGGGTCCTGGAACAGCTTCACCGAAGAAAAAGAACCGGTCCGGCAGACCGCGGGGCGCGGCAACTGGGCCGTGCATCCAGACGGCAAAGAGGCCGAGGCGGCCGTCCTTTCCCTGGCGGAGGTGCCGGCGGAAAGCACGCCGCGCCTGTCCAGCCGCCTGCCGGAGCTGGACCGCGTCCTCGGCGGCGGCTTCGTGCGCGGTTCGCTCGTCCTGATCGGCGGCGACCCCGGAATCGGCAAATCCACGCTGCTGCTGCAGTCCCTGGCCGCGATGGGCAAAAGCCACAAGGCACTCTATGTCTCGGGCGAGGAATCGCCCCAGCAGATCCGTTTGCGCGCCGACCGCCTGCAGCTCGGTCAAGAGAAACTGGACATCCTTGCCGCAACCGATTTTGAGACCATCGCCGCCGTCCTGGCCAGCCGCAAGCCTGAAGTCGCCGTGATCGATTCCATCCAAACGCTGTATGTTGCATCGCTCAGCTCAGCGCCCGGGAGTGGCAGCCAGATCCGCGAGGCGACGGCCGGCCTGCTGCGCATCGCCAAGGGTCTGGGGATCATCATTGTGCTGGTCGGACATGTCACCAAGGATGGTGCCATCGCCGGGCCGCGCGTTCTGGAGCATATGGTCGACACGGTCCTCTACTTCGAAGGCGAGCGGCAGATGGCCTACCGGATGCTGCGCTGCGTCAAGAACCGTTTCGGTGCGACCGACGAACTCGGATTGTTCGAAATGACCGAGGGCGGGCTGCAAGGGGTCGACAATGCCTCCATGGCGCTTTT
>JAAZFW010000301.1 GCA_012511525.1 Clostridiaceae bacterium | reverse complement strand
CTTCTCCTCGAAGGAGGGGTGGAGCCCCATGTTGATCGGGACATTGAGGTAAAACGGATCCAGATCTAAAAACACCGGTTGGGAGACATCCGGGGGATAACCCTGGCGGATCCACTCGCGCATGGTCGCCTTGCGAACCGACCACTCGATGAGCGGAATCCGGTCTGTCGCCTGAAAGGCAAGGGTGCGCAGCAAGCGTTCTCGGCTGTTCATGGTCATTACCTGCTTTCCGGGCCCGACCGCGGATCGTCGCAGACCATATGGACTGGCCGGGCCAATGTGCCTGTCGTCATTATAGCGGCGCGGCAACCGGCCCGTCTTCAAGCAGATTGTCTTTTTTCAGCCGAAACTTGCTTATCTTGCGCAATGTGTCAGCGATACCAGCCTTTTTGGCGCACCACGTCCAGGGCCGCCAGGTAGTTGTCGGTCGAAGCGCCGAACTGGACCGAGTTGGTCGAACCGAAGATAAAGCCGCCGTCGGGCATCAGGATCTCAAGGTTGCGTGCGACCTCGCGGCGGGCCTCCTCGGGCGTCCCGTCGATCAGGGTCTCGCATTGGATGCCGGTCCACAAAGCCAGCTGATCGCCGAAGCGTTCCTTTACCTTTTCGTTGGCCATCCCGGCGGATTCCTGGATCGACTGGTAGCCGCGGTAGCCGGCCGCGACGAAATCAGGCAGAACCGACCAGATGTTGCCGCAGCAGTGGAAAAAGGGAATCATCCCCTGTTCGGCCGTATAGGTGTTGACATCGCGCATCAGGGGCACGTACAGGTCGCGGATCACCTCCGGAGACATGATCGTGCCTGTGTTCATGCCGAAATCGTGCCCCTGCATGCAGATCAGGACCTGGTGCTGCCGGCACAGGTCGATCATCAGCTGGTTGCGCAAGACGGCATAGCGGTGCAGCTTTTTGATCTGCTCCGGCGCGATCAAGGGCAGGATCAGGGCATGGGTCTGGTCGCCGCCGAACGGGCTCATCAGGGCCGAATAGATGTCGATATTGCGGAATACGATCGCCTTTTCACGCCCGTAGCGCTCGCCGATCCAGGCGACCAGCTCGAAACGGGAGCGGTCAAAATCGGCCAGGCGCTCGATCATCACGTCGACTTCCTCGTCGCTGATTTCCTCCCGGGCCGGGCTCTGGCGGTAGGACATGATCGAGTCGTTGCTGGCGGCGTACTTGTAGCGGTTGCCCTGGCTGTCCTCCCAGAGGCCGTCGCCGATCTTGCGCGGCGGATCCTCCACCCGGTAGCCCTTGGGCGGCACCATGCCGACCGTGATGAGGTCGTAATCCAGCGTCTCGATCAGTTCCGCGCAGTCCTGCTTCAGGGATTCGACAACGTCGTCGCGCCGGCCCTCCCAGAGGGCGATCGTCTCATCCTTGCGGTTGCGCCAGTAGGTATGGCGGCCGATGATCCGGCTGACATGGTCGTGGTCGATACCCCACTCCCCGACCGGCACCCGGTCCGGCTCCTCGTGGCTGATCGTCCGGAGCACCCGTTCTTTGCTGTTCATAGATTCCGACCTCCCGGCATGGCAAACCTGTGTTCGCCGACTGTTTCTCGGCCTATCATCGCAGGATGTCGGCCGGTTGGCAAGTCTTAGCCGTCGATCCCGGCCGCTTCGAACACGGCCGTCCTAAAGCCGGCGTAGTGGTTTTCCTTATAGTACTCGCCCAGATAATAATAAACGTCCTGGTTCTGGTCGTAGAGATAGAAGAAGTCGTGCCCCTGGGAAAAAAGGCTGTACATCTCGCCCGACCGTTCGAGGTCGATCATGCGGGACAGCGGCAGGTCGGAGGTCATCGCCGGGTCCTGGACCGGGCATTCCAGGCGGATCTGGACCAGGCTGGCGCGAATGGCCGCGATCCCGGTCGGGTCTGTGACCTGCTTGTCGCTTTGCACCTCGATGCGGTCCGTCCCATAGGTTCCGGTATAGATGACCGCGCGCAGCGCGTCGTCGCCCGGAAACGGCACCAGGCCGGCCAGCGCGTCCGGCATGTCGTAATGGAACACGGTCTGGCCCAGGCAGCTGCCGTCAACGATCAGGG
>JAAZFW010000300.1 GCA_012511525.1 Clostridiaceae bacterium | reverse complement strand
CCCGCATCTACCAGGCACACCCGATGGCAGAACCGGTCGCCATTTGCGACCAGAACATGGCCAAAGCCCAGGCGCTGGCCGAACGGCTCGGCATCGCCGAGGTCTACCAGGATTACCAGGTCATGCTAAGGGAATGCGACTGCGACGCAGTCGCCATCGTCACCCCCGATTTCGCCCACGCCGAGATCGCGGTCGCCGCGGCCCGCGCCGGCAAACATGTGCTGATCGAAAAGCCCCTGGCGACAACGCGTGAGGATGTACTCACCCTTACGGAAGAGTTGGCCAAAAGCGGCGTGCGGGCGATGGTCGACCTGCACAACCGCTGGAGCCCGCCGTTCAACCAGGCCTGGCAGGCGGTGCAGAACGGGGAGTTGGGCACGCTTTACAGCGCCTATTTCCGGCTTAACGACATCAAGTGGGTGGCTACAGACCTGCTCCCCTGGGCCGCCAGGTCGTCAATCCTCTGGTTTTTGGGCAGCCACAGCCTGGATACGCTGCGCTGGATGTTCGGCAGCGATGTCAAGCGCGTCTATGCCGTCAGCCGCCAAGGCCTGCTCAAGGAGGCCGGCGTCGACACAATCGACATCTACCAGAGCACGCTGGAATTTGCTGGCGGCGGCATCGCGCAAATGGAGAACGGCTGGATCACGCCCAACGGCAATCCCAATGTCAACGACATGAAGTGCACGCTGCTCGGTACGCGCGGCATGATCAGTATCGACACGACCCATCATAACCTGATTCAGCACGTAAGCGAAGACCGCCTGCGCGTCCCGGACGTGCTCGTGCAGAAGCATGTGTTCGGCGAACCGAAAGGCTTTGCCTTTGAATCCATCCGCGGTTTTATCGACCGCCTGGTTGACGGCAAGCCGTTTCCGGTCAGCATCGAGGACGCTGCCCGGACCAGTCTGGCCCTGCTGGCGATCATGGAATCGGCCCGGACCCGGCAGCCGGTCGACGTCCAGTACTAGACTCAGGGACTATTCGTCAATAAGCAGCTCTTTTCTTAACAGTCCCTCAGGCCATGGAGCGGGGGCCGGGGGCCTTGATGACAAACAGCTCGGTGACGGCATCGCCGGTATTCTGTACGTTCATCCGCGTCTGGTACGGGATCATGACCAGGTTGCCCGCATCGTAGGTATGGGCTTCCTGGCCGTCCAGAACAAGCGTGATCTGGCCGCGGGCGACAACCATGTAGACCGGTGCGTTGGCGTTATGGAGCGGCAGGCCTGTCCCTTGGGGCAGGATCATGTGGTTGATGCCGACGGCCATCTCGTCGATCACGCGCTCGATCACTTTTTCGTCACCTTGGCTGAAAGGAATGGCTTTTTCGATCATGATTTTTCCTCCGTAAGCCGGCCAGGCCGGTTGGTTTTTGCATCGCGCCGGATGCCTGTACAGCATAGCAGAGAACGGCCGAGGGCGCGGTTGCCCTGGCAACGGAAACGGATCTGTCAGCCTTCCAGCCGAACCGGAATGCAAAGCCAGGGCGGCGCGCCCAGCTCGGTGCTGCGCGCGATTGGCAGCGAACAGCCTGCCAGCAGCGTGGCGCGGCCGGGCACGAAGACGTCGTTGCCGTCGTCCTGATACACCCGGAAACGGTCAGGCCGGATCGTCAGCCGGACCGTCTCCGACGTGCCAGGAGATACTGTCACTTTGCTGAACGCGACCAGCTGTAGTGATGGCGCCGGCAGCGGGCAGACGTCGTGGCTTAGATACACCTGGACGGTTTCCGTCACCGGGCGGTTTTCCCGGTTGCTGACGATAACCTGGATTTGGGCCGGTTCGCCCTCCGAGACATTTAGGGCAGAAGGCGAGGCGCTGTCCAGGCAGATGCGGCCGTAGGTCAGGCCAAATCCAAACGGATAGAGCGGTTCCCGGGTCATATAGCGGTAGGTTCGCCCGGCCATTGCATAGTCATGAAAGGCAGGCAGATCGGCGATGGACCGGTAAAAGGTGACCGGCAGCTTGCCGGACGGACTAACATGACCGAACAGGACGTCCGCCACGGCAGTCCCGCCGCTCTGGCCCGGGTACCAGACCTGTAAAATGGCCGCCGCTCGCTGTTCCAGAGCCGCGAAACTGACCGCGCTGCCGCTCGTGTTGACCACCACGATCGGCTTGCCGACCGCAGCCAGAGCCTCAAACAGGGCCAGCTGCGCTTCCGGCAGCTCGATGTCCCGCCGATCGCCGCCCAGATCAGAGTTGAAGGCGTCCCCCTGCTCCCCTTCGACATCCGGTCTCAGGCCGGTGCATAAAATGACGACATCGCTCTTTTGGGCCGCCAGGATCGCTTCATGCAGCGGCTGTTCGGCGTAATCGTGCGTGACGGGACGAAGCAATTCGCTGCCGCGCGCCTTGAAAAGCCGGACGCCGGGCGGGACGGTGTCGCAGATGCCCTCGTAGATCGTCGTATAGCGGGACGGCAGCCCGTGGTAATTGCCTAAAAGCACCGACCGGTCGTCACTGTTCGGCCCGATCACCGCCAGGGCGCGAAGGTTGCCGGAAAGAGGCAAAGTGCCGTCGTTCTTGAGCAGGACGATCGATTCGCGGGCCATCTGCAGCGCCAGTTCCCGATGTGCGGGGCAGTCGATGACCGTGTCGTCAATCGTGTCGTAGGGGCTTTCTGTTAGCTCGCCAAGCGCATACCGGGATGCGAACAGCCGCTCGGCAGACCGGGTGATCGCCTCTTCACCGATCAGGCCGCGCAGGACAGCCGCCTTCAGGCTGGCGTAAGCCGAGCCGCAGTTCAGGTCACAGCCGCTTTGGACGGCCAGAGCCGCGGATTCCGCCTCGTCGGCGGTCACGTGATGAAACCGGTTGATATCGCAGATGGCACCGCAATCGGAGACAACATAACCGTCGAAGCCGAAGCGGTCGCGCAGGATTTGCTGCAGCAACGTTGGCGACGCACAGCAGGCTTCGCCGTTGACCCGGTTGTAGGCGCCCATCACGGCCGCGGGTTCGGCTTCCTCGATGCAAATGCGAAACGCGGCCAGGTAAGTCTCGAACAAGTCCCTGGCCGATACCCGGGCGTCAAAGCCATGCCGTTCGGCTTCGGGGCCGCTGTGAACCGCGTAGTGCTTCAAGGTCGCATCCACCTTGCGATAGCGCGGATCATTGCCCTGCAGCCCGCGGACAAAGGCGACCGCCATGGATGCTGTAAGAATGGGGTCCTCGCCGTACGTCTCCTGGGCCCGGCCCCAGCGCGGATCGCGCACGATGTTGATGTTGGGCGACCAGCAGGTCAGCCCCTGGTAGATACCGGTTCGGCCAAACGTGCGGTAACCGTTATACTTGGCGCGCACCTCGTCGGAGATGGCCGATGCGACACGCTCCATCAAGGTGGTGTTGAAGCTGGCCGCCATGCCGATCGCCTGAGGAAACACCGTGGCGGTTCCCGAGCGTGCCACGCCGTGCAGGCATTCGTTCCACCAGTTGTAGGCAGGAACGCCCAATCGACCGATCTCCGGCGCCTGGTAGATCAGCTGGGCCATTTTTTCCGCCAGGGTCATTCGGGACACCAGGTCGTGGCTCATCGCCTGGTCATGCGCCTTCGCTTCAGCCGTAATCATATGGATGCCTCCCTGCCTTTTTCTCCAGTATAACATGCCGGTTCGCCCCAGCAAGATTTGCAAGGAGCATGGCAAGATAGCAAGTGGCTTTGTCCGTGCGAACCGGCTATAATAAAGATAAACATGTCAAATGAGGTGATACAATGCTCCAGTCTGATTTGCCCTTTGTGATCGATCTTCAAAGTAAAACTGCTGTCGTGACCGGTGCCGGCGGCGTGCTGTGCAGCCAGTTTGCCCGCGCCCTGGCCGCCTGCGGCGCCCGGGTCGCCCTGCTCGATTTGAATCTCGCTGCCGCCGCCGAAATCGCCGACTCGATCGTTGCGGACGGATACCAGGCCAAGGCGTACAAGGCGAACGTCCTGGAAAAGGAGAGCCTGGAGGAGGTGCATCGCCAGGTGCTTGCGGATTTTGGCCCCTGTGATCTCCTGATCAACGGCGCCGGCGGCAACCATCCGCGTGCGACAACCGGCCAGGAGTATTACGACCCCGACAACATCCCCGCAGACACGGTGACTTTCTTCGATCTTGACAAGCAGGGTATCTCCTTTGTCTTCGAGCTCAACTTTCTGGGCACGTTGCTGCCGACCCAGGTCTTTGCCCGCGAAATGGCAAATCGTCCGGGCGCCGCGATCATCAACATCTCATCGATGAACGCGTTTACACCGCTGACGAAGATCCCGGCCTACAGCGGCGCGAAAGCCGCGATCAGCAACCTGACCCAATGGCTGGCTGTTCATTTCAGCCGCGTCAATATCCGTGTCAACGCCATTGCACCGGGCTTTTTCGCGACCAAGCAGAATGAGAAGCTCCTGTTTACACCCGACGGACAGTTGACCGAACGTTCGCACAAGATCATCGGCCAGACCCCGATGGGCCGCTTCGGCGACAGCAAGGAGCTGATCGGTGCCCTGCTCTTCCTCGCCTCGCCCGAGGCCGCCGGCTTCATCACCGGCATTGTCATGCCGGTTGACGGCGGTTTCAGCGCTTACTCCGGCGTCTGATCCGGTAACGCCATAACAGACAAAAAGGGCATGTGCCGTTCCGGCGCATGCCCTTTTCAATCGATGCGGTCCTGAAACATCGAAAAAGCCCGATTTTCATCGGGCTTTTCCTGTGTTGATCTTGATGGTCAACACGAATTGGAGGCACCATCCAGATTCGAACTGGAGATAAAGGTTTTGCAGACCTCTGCCTTACCCCTTGGCTATGG
>JAAZFW010000299.1 GCA_012511525.1 Clostridiaceae bacterium | reverse complement strand
GCGACGGGGCCAGCTGGAGCATGAACGCGAGCAGGGCGAGCACGACGGCGATGACCAGGGCTGTTTCGAGTGTCTGCATGGCCACCCCTCCCTTCTCCACCAGCGTAGCGGACAAACAGGCGGGCATAAAGGCCGGTCGGCAGACAAAAGACAACAAACGGAGCGGGGTTTTTCCCCGCTCCATTTGGCTTAAGGATTGGGATTTTACTGATTTGCCAAGAATCGCCCTATATCCCCATAGCTAAAGCAAAAGGCTTTAAGGCGATTCTAGGTAAACGCGACCGAGGTCTGTCCTGATTCTAGTTTATCGGGGTGCGACGGTGCTGGCGAGCGTCATTTCTTGCGCGGGTTTCGGAAATTGTCCTCTTCCCGCCCGATGATTTTTGTCTTTGGATGCGGCCGGCTCAATTTTTGTCGCCTGCTCCGGCTTTTCCAGACGACATAAAAGCCGTCTCCGGACAGGATGACGGCTTTCAGGGCAGACAACAGGCAACGATTAATGCGGCAGGACCTTGGATAGAAATTCACGCGTACGCGGGTTTTTCGGCTGACCGAACACCAGCTCCGGCGGGCCCTGCTCGGCGATGCGGCCGTCGTCCATGAACAGGACGCGGTTGGCCACGCGGCGGGCAAAACCCATCTCGTGGGTGACGACCACCATGGTCATCCCCTCCTGGGCCAGTTCCTGCATGACATCCAGCACCTCGCCGATCATCTCGGGGTCGAGTGCCGAAGTCGGTTCGTCGAACAGCATGATGCGCGGGTTCATGGCCAGCGCGCGGGCGATGGCCACGCGCTGCTTCTGGCCGCCGGACAGCTTGATCGGGTAATCCGCGGCCTTTTCGGCCACACCGACGCGTTTCAAAAGGTCCCGGGCGCGCCGGCTGGCCTGCTCGGCCGTCATCAGGCCCAGTGTGACCGGCGCCAGGGTGATGTTCTCCTCGACCGTCAGGTGGGGGAACAGGTTGAAATGCTGGAAGACCATGCCCATTTTCTGGCGGACGAGGTTGATGTTGCAGTCCGGCGCGGTGACCAGGATGCCGTCGATCCAGATTTCGCCGCCGGTCGGCTCGTCGAGCAGGTTCAGGCAGCGCAGGAACGTGCTCTTGCCGGAGCCGGACGGGCCGACTACGACAATCTTCTCGCCTTCCTCGATCTGGGCGTCGATCGACTTGAGCACATGGACCGGGCCAAAATCCTTGACCAGGCCTTTAACGGTTATCACTGCGACGCAGCCTCCTCTCCAGCCGGGCCATCAGGCGGGTCATCCCCACCACGATCACCAGGTAGACCGCCGCGACGACCAGCAAGGGCATCATGGCATCGTAGGTGCGCGAGCGGATCCGGTCCCCGGCCCGGGTCAGGTCGGCGACGGCGATGTAGCCGACCACGGCCGTTTCCTTGAGCAGGGTGATCAGCTCGTTGAACAGCGCCGGCAGGATGTTCTTGACCGCCTGGGGCAGGATGATCTTGCGCATCGTGGTCGCGTAGTTAAGTCCCAGCGAGCGTCCGGCCTCCATCTGGCCGCGGTCGACCGCCATGATGCCCGAGCGGATGATCTCGGCGACATAGGCGCCGCTGTTGATCCCGAAGGCCGCGATCGCGCAGACCACCTTGCTGACCGGCAAGCTGGCGAAGATGACGAAATAGACGAGCAGGAGCTGCACCACCACCGGCGTGCCGCGGATCACGGTCAGGTAGATGTCAGCGAAGCGCGTCAGGAAGAATATGCGCTTGCCGGCGAAATCCAGCACCTTGACCACGGCGATCAGAAGCCCGATCGCGACGCCGAGCAGCGTGGCAAAAAACGTGATGATCAGCGTCTGAGCCAATCCGTCGACCAGCCAGAGCCAGCGGTTCTCCACGATGAAGTTGTTGATAAAATTGGTCCTGACCTTGTCCAGGGCGGTGCTGTTAAGTCCCAGCTGATCCTGGAAGGCAACGATCAGGACAAACAGCGCGAAGACGGTCAGGGCGGCGAAGGATAACGCCACCGTGACCGTCTTCGTGCGGTCCTGTCCGAAGCCTCTGCCTAAGGCCGGTTTCATTTCTTGCTGGTCTTGCGGATCACGACGACCTGGCTGGCGTCGACGTAGGGATCCGAGAAATCGACGT
>JAAZFW010000298.1 GCA_012511525.1 Clostridiaceae bacterium | reverse complement strand
GTCTGCGGCATCGCGATCTGACAAAGCTTGACAGGGCAGGTGCTGTTCAGTATACTGCCGCTAACAGCCTGTGATGGGAATGAGATCTGGTGGAAGCTTCAGAGAGGGGATGGCTGCTGAAAATCCCTGCCAAGACCGGATCGTCCCGCCCCGGAGGCTCTGCCGCAAGGCAGCCGGCTGGCCCCGATACAGGCCATGCAAGCGGACGCGCACCTGCGTCAAACTGGGTGGTACCGCGGATTTGGAAGAACCCGAATTCGTCCCGGCAGTCAACTGCCGGGATTTTTTTCGTCAAGGAGGGAAGAGAAATGGCTGACCAAAAGAAAGTAGAAGCGATCACGGCGATCGATGTCGATTTTACCCAATGGTATACCGATGTCGTCCTAAAGGCTGAGTTGATCGATTATTTCTCCGTCAAGGGCTGCATGATCCTGCGCCCGTATGGCTACGCCATCTGGGAGAACATCCAGAAAGGGCTCGACGGGATGTTCAAGGCGACCGGACACGAAAACGTGGCGATGCCGCTGTTCATTCCCGAGAGCCTGCTGCAGAAAGAGAAAGACCATGTCGCCGGATTTGCCCCTGAAGTGGCCTGGGTCACCCAGGGCGGCAGTGAAACGCTGACTGAACGCCTCTGTGTCCGCCCGACATCGGAAACGCTGTTCTGCGACCATTATTCGCGGGTCATCCAGTCTTGGCGCGACTTGCCCAAACTCTACAACCAGTGGGTATCGGTCGTGCGCTGGGAAAAGACGACGCGCCCCTTTTTGCGTACGACCGAGTTTTACTGGCAGGAGGGCCATACGGCCCATGCCACGGCCGAAGAAGCTAAGCTTGAGACCCGGCGCATGCTGGATGTCTATGCGGATTTCTTCCGTGACTTCCTGGCGATTCCGGTTGTCAAGGGGCTGAAGACGGAGAATGAGAAGTTTGCCGGCGCGGTCGACACCTATACGATCGAGGCCATGATGCACGACGGCAAGGCACTTCAGTCCGCGACCAGCCACTATTTCGGCGACGGCTTCGCCCGCGCGTTCGACATCCAGTATTCGGATCGCAACAACCAGCAGCAGTACGTCCACCAGACCTCCTGGGGCCTGTCGACGCGCTCGATCGGGGCGATCATCATGGTGCATGGCGATGACAGCGGGCTGGTCCTGCCGCCGCGCGTCGCGCCCGTCCAGGTCGTGATCATCCCCATCGCCGCGCATAAGCCGGGTGTCCTGGAAAAAGCGCAGCAGATCCAATCGCAGCTGGGTGCGTCGTTTCGGGTCAAGCTGGACAGCAGCGACAAGATGCCCGGCTGGAAATTCAGCGAATACGAGATGAAAGGCGTCCCGCTCCGCCTGGAACTTGGCCCGCGCGACCTGCAGCAAAACCAGTGCGTGGCCGTGCGGCGGGATAATGGCGAGAAGATCGTCCTGTCGCTTGACAACCTGACCGCCGACGTGCAAAGCCTGCTGGACCAGGTGCACGATGGCTTGTACCGCAAAGCGCAAAACAGCCTTGACAGCCGGATCCGCTCCGCGGTCGGCATGGCGGATTTTGCAGATCTGATTCAGAACAAGCCGGGCTTTGTCAAGGCGATGTGGTGCGGGGATGGCGCCTGCGAACAGAAGATCAAGGATGAGACCGGCGCGACGGCCCGCTGTATCCCCTTTGAACAGGAAACGATCGCCGATACCTGTGTCTGCTGCGGCCGTCCGGCACAGAAAATGGTGATCTGGGGCAAGGCTTACTGATCTGGATCCGGAAGAAGCCAGTCAAACGCCGGGTCGATCCAGATTTTCCGACCGGCCAGATCGGCCAGCGGGCCTGAGCAGGCGGGCTGGAAATGCAAGACGGCAGCCCATAGCTGCTGCCTGCGGCGGGAAATGGCGGCCCCTTGCAGCGACCGGTTGTAGGTGTTGCGGCCATATTTGCCGTCGCCCAGCAGCGGATGGCCGATGTGGGCCAGGTGAGCCCGGATCTGGTGAGTTCGTCCCGTCACCAGCTCGACCTCGAGCCAGGCGACGTCCGACCCGTCAGGACCCGCCTTCTCAAAAACCCGGACGATGCGGTAACGCGTCACGACCGGCAGGTCACCGGGTTGTTTTTGGTCGTGCAGGTATACGATGCTTTTTTCAGCTTGCTTTTCCAGGTACCCTTCAATTTCCAGCATGCGGGTCCCGTCGTGGCAGCGCACCGTGCGGCCCTGGTCCGGTACACCCCGGACCAGGCAGGCGTAGCGCTTGACGACATGACCTTGCTGCATCTGGTGCCGGATGTCCTGGCAAAGCGTCGGATTGGCGGCCAGGATCAGCAGCCCCCCGGTCTGTCGGTCCAGGCGGTGACAAAGGCAGGCCGTCGGCCAATTCAAGTCGCTCTGGATCTGCTCCAGCAACCCCGGTGCACCGTCCGGTCCGGCATTGACCGCCAACCCGGGCTGCTTGTTGACAACCAGCACCTGTTCGGTTCGATACACGACCTGGTACAAAGCCGGGGCAGATGGCCTGCCGGCGTGTGCCTCCAGCCCGTAGAGCGTCACATGGTCGCCGGAAAATACCGCCTGGTCGGCACGCGGCCGCTTGCCGTTGACCTTGATGTCCCGTTTGCGCAGCGTCTGGAAGACCTTGGCGCCGCTCAAATCCGGCCGGCGCTTCAAAATGACGCGAACCAGCGATTTGCCGTCTTCGTCCGGGGCGACATCGAATGTGTAGATGTGATCCATACCGGCCATCCTGTCGTCTTTTTTCTTATTGTATCAGGATTTAACCTGTACGGTATAATGGGCTTGAGGGATGGGGCCTGTTACGGGGGTTCTTTTTGGAAACGAACACCGTCGATACGGCCAGAAGGAGGAGACTATGCTGGATTGTTTCGATCTGACCGGAAAAATCGCACTGGTTACCGGTGCAAGCAAAGGACTGGGCTTTGTCTTTGCCAAGGCGCTGGCCAAGGCCGGCGCATCGCTGTTTATCACAGCCAGAAGTGAAGACGAGCTTCAGGCCAACGCCCGGGAGGTCGCCGGATTGGGTGTGTCCTGCGACTGGATGGCCATGGACATCACCCGGGAAGAGGATGTCGTCGAAATGGTCGCGCGTTGCGTCGCCCGCTACGGGCGCATCGACATCCTGGTCAACAACGCGGCCTGCGGCCGGCATAATGTCCCGCCCCAGGATGTGACCAGGCAGGAATGGGATCGGGTCATCGAGACCAACCTGACCGGTTCTTTCCTGTGCGCGCGCGAGGTCGGCAAGCAGATGATCGGCCAAAAGAGCGGCAAGATCGTCAACCTTGCGTCGATGTCAGGCCTGATCATCAACAAGGGCGTGCACGGCGGCTCGTACGATATTTCCAAGCACGGCGTGATCGGCCTGACCCGTGCGCTCGCTGTCGAATGGGCGCCGTATAACATCCAGGTCAACGCGCTGGCTCCCGGTTACATCATGACCCAGATCAACCGCGATTTTTTTGCCGAACATCCGGATACGCTCAAGCAGTTCATCGATCTGACGCCGGTGGGACGCATCGGTCAGCCGGAGGATTTGGAGGGTGCGATCGTATTTTTGGCCTCCAGGGCGTCGGATTTCATGGCCGGTTCGATCCTGGTGATCGACGGCGGGTACACCTGCTGGTGACCTGAAAACCGTTTGCCAATCGAGCGGTCTTGCGCTACACTGGAAAAAGTTTGGCAACGCGCGACGGAGGTTTTTTCATGGCCCGCACAGTAATGGTCATCTTTGGCGGTGTTTCCACCGAGTATCTGGTCTCGCTGCGATCCGCTTATTCCATCATCGGGGGCTTGCGCACGGCAGGCTATAAGGTCATTCCGGTCGGCATCACGCCTGACGGGGACTGGTTTCGTCACATGGGCCCTGATGAGGCGATCCTGGAGGACCGCTGGCAGGAACATGTCGCGGTTGAACAGTCCGGGCCCATCCGTTCGCCGCGTGATTTCGTGACCGCGCTCTGCGGCTGCCTGCCGGACTGCATCTTCCCGGCGGTGCACGGCATCAACTGCGAGGACGGCGCCCTGCAGGGCCTTCTGACCTTGAGCGGCATCCCGTATGTCGGCTGCAAGGTGCTGCCGTCTGCCGCCTGTATGGACAAGGCGCACGCCAGAAAGCTTTTCCGCGAGGCACGGCTGCCCCAGTGCCCGTACGTCACCGTCAGCCGCCGCGACATCGCGCGCAGGCCGCAGGCAGTTGTAGCGCGGATCGCCAAGATCTGCGGTTATCCCTGTTTTCTTAAACCCAGTAACGGCGGTTCGTCGGTCGGCACCTGCAAGGTGGAGCGGGAAAGCGATTTGCTGACAGCCTTGGAGCAGGTCAGCCAGTATGACCAGACCGTTCTGGTCGAAGCCTTTGTCGACGCCCGGGAAATCGAGGTGTCGGTCATCGGCCGGGAGCGGCCGAGCACCGGATGGATCGGCGAGATTGACACCAGCAACAGCGCGGCGTATTACGATTACCAGGCCAAATATTTCCGCGACGACGGCGCGCGGATCCTGATGCCGGCCCCGTTGGAGGAGCCTGTCAGACGCAAAATCCGCCGCCTGGCGATCAAGGCCTACAAGACCATGGGCTGCACCGGCCTGGCGCGGGTCGACTTTTTTCTCGACCGCCAAAGCGGGGCGATTTATCTCAACGAAATCAACACCTTGCCCGGATTCACCCCGATCAGCATCTTCCCCAAGGCCTTTGCCGCGGCAGGGATGCCGATGCCCGCGCTGGTTTCCCGACTGTACCGCCTGGCCATGCAGGACTTCGACCAGTCCAGGCGATTGGAGCACGTATGAGCGAGCCTGTGAACAAGCGTCCGATCGGCGTCTTTGACTCCGGTCTGGGGGGACTGACGGTGCTAAAAGCGGTCATGGCCCGGCTGCCGCACGAAGATACGATCTACTTCGGCGATTCCGGGCGGGCCCCGTACGGCAGCAAATCGGCGGACACCGTGACTAAATTCTCGCTGCAAAACGCCCGGTTTTTGCTCGAGCAGCAGGTGAAGATGATAATCATCGCCTGCAACACCGCCAGTTCCCGGGCGTTCGACGCAGTCAGCCAATCGGCCGGCCTGCCGGTTATCGAGGTCATCGGGCCCGGCGCCCGGGCAGCGGCACAGGCGACGCGGAACCGGCGGATCGGCGTGATCGGGACGCGCGGGACCGTGGACAGCCAAGTGTACCCGGCTGCGATCCGCCGCTGTCTCGACGGGCCGGCGGACATCTACCAGCAGGCCTGCCCGCTTTTCGTCAGCCTGGCCGAGGAGGGCTGGTGGGACAGGCCCGTCACCTATGACATCGCCCGTATCTACCTTGAACCGCTGCTCGAGCGCGGCATCGATACCCTGGTCCTCGGCTGCACCCATTACCCGCTGCTCAGCGGCGTGATCGCCGCGGCAGCCGGCCCTGATGTCCGGCTGGTCAACGCCGGCGCCCCGATTGCCGGCATCGTCGCGCAGACACTGGAGCGAACGGGGCTTATCAATGACAGCCGACTGCCGGGCAAACATGTCTATTTCACCAGCGACAGCGTGGAGCAGTTCAAGACACTGGGCAGCGCATTTTTGGACGAGCCGGTTGAACAGGCCTACCGGATCGACATCGAGCGTTATTGATCCGCCTGGCCAAGGCAAGAAAGGACACGAACCGATGCAACCCAATGTGCTCCTGACCATCAGCGGACGTCAATGGAGCGGTGACGAAAAACCTCAGGTCATGAAACTGACAACGGAAGGCCGCCTGTCGCGTCATGAAGACGCCTGGCACATCGCTTACGATGAAAACCCCGCGTCTGGCATGGAAGGCACCCGGACGACCCTGCAGGTTTTCGACGACGGAACCGTGGCCCTGGCGCGGACCGGAACGCATGCGATGCGCCTGACGTTCCAGACCGGCAACCGCCACATCACGCGCATGAACACGCCGTACGGCGATCTGGATGTCGCTGTCTACACCAGCCTTGTCCAGAGCCAGATCAGCCAGGATGGCGGGTATGTCCGTCTCGGCTATTCGATCGACTTTCATCATCACGACCACCTGAACACGCGCCTGGATGTGGCCATCCGCCAGCTGGCGCAAGAGGAGGGAACCGATGCGGGAAATTAAGATTGACGACCATCACGCGAGCAGCCTGCTGCCCGAGGGGTATACATGGAAGCTGGCCTGGCATGACGAGTTCGACGGGCCTGTGCTGGACCGGTCCAAGTGGGGCTTTCGCCGTCATTTCTGGGGCAAGCGCTTCGACACGTTTGCCGGCGAAGAAGCGATTCGGTTTGACGGGAAAAGCAATATCGAGCTGCATCTGATTCGCCAGGGCGACGATTTTTCGGCCCCGCTGCTCCAGACCGGCTCGCTGACTTGGGACATCCCCAAGGACAGCCAGGGCTTCTGGCCGTTCGGCCGTTACGAGCAGCCGCGCTTCATGCATCGCTACGGCTATTACGAGTGCCGCTGCCGCCTGCAGCGCCAGCCCGGCTGGTGGACTGCCTTCTGGCTCCAGGCGCCGGGAATCGGTGCCACGTCAGACCCTGGCGCATCTGGCGTCGAGGTCGACATCATGGAGAGCTTCCAGCCGGGCGAGATCATTTCCCACGCCCTGCACTGGAACGGTTACGGCCACGATCACAGGGGCATGCACAGCAACGGCATGGCGCGCATCGACCACAAACGCGATATCATGCGCCTTAACCTTGACGACTATCACTATTTCGGCGTCCACTGGGCACGTGACGGGTACACCTTCTATGTCGACGGCGTCCAGAGCGGTCAAAAGCTGACCGATGCCGTCTCCCATACCGAGCAGTTCATCCTGCTGCACGGCGAGTGCAAGGGCTACCGCGTCGATGGCAAGCCCTGCGAGGAAGTCCGCACTGTTGTCTTGCCGGAAGCGTTTGTCGTCGACCATGTCCGTGTTTTCGACGAAGTCAACGTGTAGTTGACAGGCGGGCGATTCTATTAGATAATATTGTTCGCGTCTGTGGAGGTGTCCGATGCTGATTGATATTCACGCGCTATCACATGGCAGAGCCGCCTCCATTGAGATCGAAACGGAAATTCCGGCACATGAGCTGGCCGTTTCCTTGCAGGAGATCCGAGTCGACAGCCCTGTCCATTTTGTGGGCCGTCTGACCAATGCCGGCCGCGGTGCCATCCATTTGGAGGGAACACTGTCCGCCGAGCTGACCGGATTGTGCGCCCGGTGCCTGGTTCCGGTGACGCGGCCAGTTGTGGTCGCGATATCGGAAATGTTCCGTTCCGGGATGACAACGGACGGGGCCGAATCTGCTGACGGCAGTTATGGCTACCGGGGTTACACGCTGGATCTTCTGCCGCCCTTGCGGGACAACCTTGTCCTGGCCCTTCCGCAGCGCTTGCTGTGCCGGGAGGATTGCCTGGGCCTGTGTCCTGTTTGCGGCGCGGATCGGAACACGACGACCTGCGGCTGTGCCACGGCCGAACAGAACGATTAACGAACAGCCGGCATAGCGGCGAACCTGACGGAGGTGTAAGGAATGGCAAATCCAAAACGCAAGTGGTCCAAGGCCAGAACAGGCCGGGCTCGATCCAACTGGAAACTGAGTGTTCCCAGACTGATCGAATGCCCCCGGTGTCACACGCTGAAAATGCCGCACAAGGTGTGCAAGACGTGCGGTTATTACGACGGCAGACAAGTCGTTACGGTCGATAAGGACAAGGAAAAGGTTTCCTGACCCACCCTGGCCGTACGGTTGGTCCACGGATGCAGCGGGGATGACAGCATGCTCGCTGCTTTTTGTGTTGACGGACCGGGTTCATGAAACCTGGTGAAAAGACATGATGGAGTCTTCAGAACATCTGATCAGCGCGGTCGAACCTGGCAGCATCGCGTCGGACCTCGGGCTACAGCCCGGTGATTTTTTGCTGCGCCTGGATGGGGAGAAGCTGATCGATATCTTCGACTACCGCCTGCGCCAACTGAAAAGCGAGCTGGTCCTGACTGTCCGCCAGAGTGGCCGGGTGATCGAGTACGAGATCGAAAAAGACGAAGACGAGGACATCGGCCTCGCGTTCGCCAACCCGATGCTCCAGGACTGCACATCCTGCTCCAACCATTGCCTGTTCTGCTTTATCGACCAGCTGCCGGACGGTTTGCGTTCCAGCCTTTATTTCAAAGACGATGATCTGCGGCTGTCGTTTCTGAGCGGCAACTACGCGACCCTGACCAATCTGACCGATGAAGCCCTGGACCGCCTGATCGGCTATCGCTTCTCACCGATGAACATCTCGGTCCACACCACCAATCCGGTTCTGCGCCAGAAAATGATCCGTCATCCCCGCGCAGGCCTGGTGCTGCAGCAGTTGCGGCGCATCGCCGCGGCAGGCCTTCAGATCAACTGCCAGATCGTCCTGTGCCCCGGACTCAACGATGGCCCGGAACTGGATCGGACTCTAACCGATCTGATTAAGCTGGGCGAAGCGGTTGGCAGCATTGCCCTGGTACCGGTCGGCATCACGCGCTACCGCCGGCAAAAAAAACTCTACCCGCTGCAGCCGTACAGTGCCGCACAAGCCCGTATGGTTCTGGAACAGACACAAGAGGTCCAACAGCGTATGCTGGCCCAAAGAGGGACGCGGTTGCTTTATGCCGCGGACGAGTTCTACCTGACCGCCGGATGGCCATTACCGCCTGTATCCGATTATGAGGATTTCCCGCAGTTGGAGAACGGCGTCGGCATGGCCTCACTTCTGAAGGCCGCCTTGGATGGGTCCCTGGCCGGAGCAGACCGGCTGACGGCCGATCTCGTTTGGCAGGCTGAACCGTCCGGTTCGGCAAAGCGCAGCACCCCCACGGCACTGGTTCTGGCAACCGGGGTGGCCGCGGCATCCTTGCTGGAACCTTTCGCTCCGGCTATGGGCCGGCGCTGCGGCTGCCCGGTGTCCATCGCACCGGTTGTCAACCGTTTTTTTGGCGAGACCGTGACCGTGGCCGGGCTTTTGACCGGCCGCGACCTGGCCGAACAGCTGGCCTTGCCGCTCAAGGACCTGGAGAAAGCCGGCTTTAGGCCCGGACTGCTGCTCCCGTCCAGCATGTTTCGTGCCAATGAACCCCTGATGCTTGACGATACAACCGTTCAGTCGCTCAGTGACCAGCTCCGTGTACCGGTCCTGGTCAGTCGCCCGGACGGAAAAGCCCTGGTCGGCTTGCTCGACCAGCTGGCCCGCGAAAAGGAGAATGACCGCCATGGCTAAACCAATCGTGGCGATTGTCGGACGGCCCAATGTCGGCAAATCGACCCTGTTCAACTACCTGGCCGGGACACGGCTTTCGATCGTGGACGATACCCCCGGGGTTACCCGCGACCGGATTTACACCGAATCCGAATGGCGCGGCCGCGCCTTTTCCCTGATCGACACCGGCGGCATCGAACCCAACACGCAGGACGCCATCCTCAAGTCGATGCGTGCGCAAGCCCAGACCGCCATCGATACGGCCGACGTGATCATCTTCCTCGTCGACCTCAAAACCGGCCTGACCGCCGACGACCAGGACATCGCGACACTGCTGCGCCAATCCGGCAAACCAGTTGTCGTTGCAGTAAATAAGGCAGACCAAATTGGCGACATCCCAGCGGAAGCCTACGAGTTTTACAACCTGGGCCTGGGCGAGCTGTACACCATCTCGGCTGAGCACCGGCTCGGCGTCGGGGATCTGCTGGATGCTGTCCACAACCTCTTTCCGCCCCCGGACGACACCGGGGAAGCCTCAGAGCGCATCCGGGTCGCTGTAATCGGCAAACCAAACGCTGGCAAATCGTCTCTGATCAACACGCTGCTGGGCGAAAACCGGCTGATTGTTTCGGATGTCCCCGGCACGACGCGGGATGCCGTCGACACGCAGCTGGACAACGCCTTCGGATCTTACACCTTGATCGACACAGCGGGCCTGCGCAAGAAAAGCCGCATCGACACGTCGATCGAGAAGTACAGCATGATCCGCTCGCTGGC
>JAAZFW010000297.1 GCA_012511525.1 Clostridiaceae bacterium | reverse complement strand
CTGACCGGACACGCGCCGACCTGGGTGGACCTGTCCGGCGCAGCCGACTAACGGAGGACATCGTATGGACCGTGACACACCAACCCCGCGGCAGCTGGCTTTTATGGACTGGGAGCTGGGTGCTTTTTTCCATTTCGGCATCCGCACCTTTTATGAGGGGCACCGCGACTGGGACGGGCGCCCGATGCCGGCCGAAGGCTTTTGGCCTGAGCAGCTGGACTGTGGCCAGTGGATGCGCGCGATCAAGGCCGCCGGCATGACCTACGCCATCCTGACCTGCAAGCACCACGACGGGTTCGCCAACTGGCCAACCCGTTTTTCCGATTATTCGGTCGCGTCCAGCCCCTGGCAAAACGGCGAGGGGGACGTGGTGCGGGCGTTCACCGACGCCTGCAGGGCCTATGGCATCAAGTGCGGCCTCTACTATTCACCGGCCGACGCGGCGATGAAAGCCGGCAGCAGGAGCGCGCGGGAGCACGATGACTTCTTTATCGGCCAGATCACGGAGCTGCTGACCGGGTACGGTAAGATCGACTACCTCTGGTTTGACGGCTGCGGTTCGGAAGGGCATGTCTACGATACCGCGCGCATCGTGCAGGTGATGCGCAATCTGCAGCCTGACCTTTTGATCTTCGGCATGTGGGACCACGATGTGCGCTGGATCGGCAACGAGGAAGGCTTTGCGCCGCCAGATTTTCGCTACACGGTCACCTACCCGGCCGGGGACAGCCATTTTCCGCACCTGGCGGGGCCGGTGACGCGCTTTTTGCCGGCCGAATGTGATTTTCGGCTGCGTGAGCGCAACTGGTTCTATTCCGACTGCGACGAACACACGATCAAGTCTGTCCCCGAGCTGATGGGCATCTACGACGGCTCGGTCGGCCGGGGTTGCAATTTTCTGATGAACATCGCGCCGGACCGGCGCGGCCGCCTGCCGGAGGCGGACAGATTACGTCTGGCCGAGTTCGGCCAGAACCTGCGCCGCCGCTTCGCCGCGCCGCTTGGCTGCGACTGGAGCGAGACGGAGCAGACGGTGCGCCTGACGCTGCAGGTTCCGTCCCTGGTCAAGACGCTGGTGCTGGAGGAAGACCTGGCGGAGGGGCAGGCCGTGACGGACTTCGAGGTGCTGTTCTATCCCGGGCACGTGAACGGCGACCTGACCGTTTCCGTTTGCCGGGAACGCAGCATCGGGCATAAGCGGATCATTGAGCTGCCGAACCTGTATGCGCGCAAGCTGGAGATCCGTCTGACGGTCAGCCAGCCCAAGCCGCGTTACCTCAAGCGCGTCAGCGTTTTTTGAAAGGAAAAGACATGGCAGACGCACCCGGCGAACGGCAAAAAGAACCGTGGAACAAAGCGATCAGGCTGATCGGCAACCTTTTGCTGGGCGCAGCCCTGGCAATCGGGGTCTATGTCCTGCTCGACCTGTTCTGGCTGAACCGGGCGCCGGCCGGAACGTGCCCGCTCGACACCAACCGGCCGCTGATCGTCCTGGCGCTGGTCTTTAGCGCCTTGTCGCTGGTGCTGTCGTTTTTCGAAAAAAAGCAATCATGAAATGACCGGCTCATCCCGGATGACGGCCTTGCGCGCGACAAAATAGTTGATCAGGGACATCAGCGCGGCCAGGAAGAAGACGTACTGCGGCCCCCAGACGCTCCAGACCAGCCCGCCCAGCGCGGCGCAGGTGATCGAGACGATGTGGTCCATGCTCTGGCCCAAGGTCAGGGTCGGCCCGATGTCTTCCGGCTTCAGGGCGATGTTGCGCAGGTACAGCGACCGGATCAGGCCCATTTGCATCGACATACGATCGATCACGAACAGGGCGAAAACGAAAAAGACCGGCAGACCGGTGCGGGCCAAAAAGCCCGTGTTGAAGCCTGCGCTCAGAATCCCGTAAAGCACATAGACGATGATGAACGAAAAAGCGTCCACATAGAGCATCTTGCGGATCCCGAAACGGTCGACCCAGCGGCCCAGGGACGGGATAAAGAAGATGCCGATAAAAGAGCCGACGATGGTCAGCAAGGCCAGCGTATCGGCTTTTTTGCCGAGCAGGTCGATCAGAACCCAGGGGGCAAAGACCATCATGATCTGCTTTTGCACGCCGAAGACGATCGCCAGGGCGTAATAGTAGCGGTAGGCGCGGTTGAAAACGAGCTTGATGCGGCGGCCCTTGAGCGAAAACCAGCGGCCGGCCGCCAGCGGCTCACCGTTCTTGTCCGGCATCAGGCGCATCAGGGTGACCAACAGGATCAGCACCGCAAGGAAGATGACGGATGCGAAGATGAAGATGGTTTTGATCGGGGTCGTGAAGCTGAAAAAGCCGCTGCGGAACCCGATGAAGACGACAAGGCCGGCCAGCATGCCAAATGCCGTGCTGACGCCCTTGAAACGCCCGATCAGCTTGCCGGCGCTGCCGTTGTCGCGGATCAGGTGCAGGCCGAGCGAATCCTGGAGCGGGTACCAGAGGTGACCGCCCAGCGAATGGATGAAAATGAAGATCAGCATGACCGCGAACGGCGGCGTCAGAAAACCCAGGAGCACGAGTCCTGCGACCATCAGGGCCTGGGCCAGGATCGCGATGCGCAGGTCACCTAAAAAAACCAGCAGCGATACGATTAACACCCCGATGAAGCCGGGCATTTCCCTCGGAATCTCGATCAGGCCGCGCTGCAGCGCGGTTACCTGGTACGCGTCCTTGAAATAGTTCGACAGGACCGAATCGGACAGCCCGGCGCCCAGGGCGGCCAGCGCCAGCACCGACATATAGACCCAAAGGGCTCGCTGGTAGCGATCAGCGTGCAGCTTGTTCATGACTTCCCCCCGCCATGCAGAATGGCTCTTATTATACGGACACGGCCGTCGGCTGTACAGGCAAACGGAAAAAATAGTCTGACCATTTTTTTAAAAAGGTCTTGACACACCTGTGACATGTGATATAGTTAGTTACATAAGTAATGAACCACTAAAGTAATGAACAAGAGAAGAGAGGAGCGGATGACGATGCAGCTGCAGCTTGACGCGGATCGCTCGATCTACCTGCAGATCGCCGAGCAGATCGAAGACCAGATCCTGCGGCAGGATTTACTGGAAGACGAGCAGGTCCCGTCGACCAACCAGATAGCCGCGCTGTACCGGATCAACCCCGCCACCGCGGCGAAGGGCATCGCCCTTTTGGTCGACGAGGGCATCTTGTACAAGCAGCGCGGCATCGGCATGTTTGTCTCAGCCGGGGCACATAAGCAGATTCTGGTCAAGCGCAAGAAAGATTTCTTTACCCGTTATGTTGAGCCGATGCTGCAGGAGGCCAAAAACCTGAGCATCGATCCAGAAGAGATCAACGCCTACATCCGGTCCCGAAACGGGGCTGGGAACTCATGAAACCGAGGTGATCGAAATGAACGCGATATTGGAAATCGAAGCATTGTCCAAGTCATACGGATCCGTCGAAGCGCTCAAGTCCTTGTCGCTGAAGCTGGAGGAAGGCAAAATCTACGGTCTGCTCGGTCGCAACGGCGCCGGTAAAACCACGCTGCTCAACCTGATCACGTCACGGCTGTATGCCGGCAGCGGTTCGATCCGCCTGTTCGGCCAGCCGGGCGTCGACAACCAGAAGGCCTTGGAGCGCATCTGCTGCATGCCGGAAAAGAACCTGTTTCCGCCGGCGATGCGCGTCCGGGAGATCCTCAGGCACGCCGCATCCTTTTACCCCTCATTCGACCGGGCCTATGCGGAGGCGCTCTGCCAGCGGTTCTCACTGAACCCGCAGCTCAAGTACAAAGCGCTGTCACGCGGCTACGAGTCGATCCTGCGCGTCGTGATCGGGCTATCTTCGCATAGCGACCTGACGATCTTCGACGAGCCCGTCCTGGGGCTGGACGCGGCAGGGCGCGACTTGTTCTACCGGACCCTGATCGCGGATTACAGCGAGAAGCCGCGCACGTTCATCATTTCCACGCACCTGATCGACGAAAGCGCGGACATTTTTGAAGACGCGATCATCCTTAAAGAAGGCCGCCTGATCGCCATGGACAGCGTCGAAAACCTGAGAAAACGATCAATCGTCCTGTCCGGGCGGAAGGACCGCCTCGAGGAATTGGTCAGCCGTTATCGCCTGGCTGTGCTCAGCCGCGATGACATCGG
>JAAZFW010000296.1 GCA_012511525.1 Clostridiaceae bacterium | reverse complement strand
TGGCCGTCCTGGACCAGGAGAGCCAGCGCCTGATCCGCCAGCAGGCAGCCGCTGTTTTCGTCACCACGGCCGTCTCGCAAAACGGGACGCTGGACGGGCTGTTCGTCCTGCTCAGCGCGATGCGGCTGGTCTGGCAGCTGGCCATGCTCTACCACCAGCGGCCGGCGATCCGTGACCTGGTCAAGCTGTACACGAACATATTCGGCACCGTCCTGCTGACCCGCCAGATCGATGACCTCGACCTGATCGCCGACCAGCTCGAACCGGTCATGGCGACCTTGTTCGGCGGCACGCTCAGCGCTTTGGTGCCCGGTGCCACCTATGCGGTGACCTTTGTCGCCAACGCAGTGCTCGAAGGAAGTCTCAACGCGCTGCTCATGCTGCGGGTCGGCCTGATCACCCAAGCCTACTGCCGCAGCCTGGTCCGGAAAAAGCCGCGGGCGATCAGCCAGGCGGCGTCAGTCGAAGCGTGCCGCCTGCTGGGCGTGATCGTCAAGGACAACGCGGCCCGTGTCTCGAAGAGCCTGCTGCGGGCCGTCAGAAAGGCCGGCGCCAGCACGGTTCAGCAAGGGAAAGACCTCTTCGGCGCCGCGCTGGACAAGATCCTGCGCCGTACCGGAGCTTGCGGGCCGGAAGCGACCCGGACCCAAACCACAAGCGAACAGGAGCCGACACCATGATCAACCACCACGATCCCCTGTACGAAACCACCGTCTTCGAGAACGCTCGCGTCATGACCGAAAACGTGGCCATGCGCTGCCCCAACCGGATCGCCTTTATCTTCAGAAACCGGCCGACCGATCCCGAACCGGTCCAGGTGACCTTTCGCGCAGCCCGTGACCGGATCTGTGCCCGGGGCACGGCCCTGATCGCGACGGCACCTATGACTGGATCTGCTCCTGTTTAGCCCTGATGGCCATCCGGGCCATCGTGGTGCCGCTGGACAAGGATCTGCCCTCCGACAAGATGCGCACCATCTTGAGCCAGGCCGATTGCCGCGCGATCCTGTGCAGCAAAAGCGTACAGGCAAAAATCGAGGAACTCCGAAGCCAGCCGGGAATGTCGGTGCCCTGCGTCGTCATGGACAGCCCGGACTTCGACGCCTTAATCGCCGAGGGCCAGGAGCGGCTGGATTTGGGCGACAGCGCCTACGACGATGATGAGATCGACCTAAGGAGGTCATCGAAACCTTCGACGGCATTGGGATCACCGTGCTCAACGGGTACGGGATCACCGAATGCTCGCCGCAGGTCTGCTGCAACCGCAATAAGGTTCAGAATAAAGGCAGCGTCGGTGTGCCGATCCTGCACGAAACGGTCAAGATCCTGGATCCGGATGAAAACGGCGAAGGCGAGATCTGCCCCGGCAGTGCTTAGCAGACCGAGCATGCCGTCGCCGATGCGCAGGCGTATTTTGACGAAGCGGTCCGCCAGGTCAACAGCCGCATGGTCGCCTACAAGGCGGTCAACCTGGTCAAGCTCCGCCAGGAGGAATTCACAAAGAACACGTCGCGGAAAATCCAGCGCTTTTGCATCGACAAGCGCGTCGACTGATCGGCTCAGGGACTGTTCTTCAATAAGCAGCTTATTACTTAACAATCCCTTAGCTGAGCTTCAGGTCCCCTTCCCGAATCCAGCCGATTTTGCGGGCTGCAAGGCCGAGCAGATAGCTGATCAGGGCCGGCAGGACGAAACAGACCAGGACGAGCCCCAGCCAGTCGATGGACGTGACAGCCGCCTTTGTCCCGGCCGCGATATCGGAAATCCAGCCGGAGTAGACGCCGATCGGGCCGACCAGCCCGCAGGTTCCCATGCCGGAGGCGACAGCCGGCCCGTTTTGCTCCAGCCGGAAGACAACCGTGGCAATCGGGCCCGTGATGGCCGAGGTCAGGATAGCCGGCAGCCAGATGCGGGGGTTCTTGACGATGTTGCCCATCTGGAGCATCGAGGTGCCCAGACCCTGCGAAATCAGGCCGCTCCAACGGTTTTCACGAAACGAGATCACGGCAAATCCGACCATGTTGGCGCAGCAGCCGGCGACGGCCGCGCCGCCGGCCAGGCCGGTCAGGGACAGGGCGGCGCAGATGGCCGCGCTGGATATGGGCAGCGTCAGGGCAATGCCGACGACGACCGAAACCACGATGCCCATCAGGAACGGCTGCAGTTCGGTCGCCCACATGATCACCTGCCCGACGGAGGATGCGGCTTTGCCGATCCAGGGCGCCCACCAGGCGGCCAGGGCGACGCCGATCACGATCGTCACCAGCGGCGTGACCAGGATGTCGATTTTCGTCTCTTTGGAGACCAGTTTGCCGCATTCAGCCGCCAATATCGCGATGAACAGCACCGCCAGCGGTCCGCCGGCCCCACCCAGGCTATTGGCCGCAAAGCCGACGGCAGTCAGCGAAAACAAAACCAGCGGCGGCGATTGCAGCGCGTACCCGATCGCCAGGGCCATCGCCGGCCCGGCCATCTGGGTGGCAAACCCGCCCAACAAGTTGAGAAAGGCAATCCCCGTCTGGGTGCCGACGGTGTTGAGGATGGTCCCGATCAGAAGCGAGCAAAACAGGCCCTGGGCCATGGCGCCCAAAGCATCGATGCCATAGCGCCTGGCTGAGATGACGATGTTCTTCCGCTTCAAAAAGGCCGCGATTTTTTCCATCATGCTCCACTTGACCTCTCAGGCTGCGCCGCGAACGGACACGAGAATACCGTCATTATCGGCAATCGTGCATGACAAATCAAGTCTAGTCGGAAGACCGCTCCTCCGGATCACCGGCCGGGCATGCGCCCGGAAACATAAGCAGCCGATAACCGGTGCCAAATCGGATGACAAATGCGTCTTTTTCAACTCATCTGCTTATTTCACAGTAAACGGGTTTTTTTCAGTCTTCTTTTCCAATCTTGTTGTATGCCCGGTACTCGCGGGGTGAAATACCTTCCTGCCGTCGGAAAACGCGTGCAAAACAACCGGTGTTATCGTAACCGACGGCCTTGGCAATCTGCGTAATCG
>JAAZFW010000295.1 GCA_012511525.1 Clostridiaceae bacterium | reverse complement strand
TTTCAGGCAAAAGGACCGCATCCGGACATGCCTCTGAAAAGCCAGCGATGGCACCGAAGGAGCAAACTCTGACCGTCTTCCGGACAGGGATGAATCTCTCAGGTTAAGAAACAGGGGAAGATGGCACGCTTTTTGCCGTCTTCCCTTTTCAAATGCGACAACCGACCGCACAGGCCAGAACCGGAGGTACAAAATGAAACAAACACCGCTCTACGACAAGCACCTGGAGTCAGGAGGCAAGATCATCGACTTTGGCGGCTGGGCTCTGCCGGTCCAGTACCAGGGCATTCTCGAAGAACATGAGGCGGTCAGGACGCGCGCCGGCCTGTTCGATGTGTCGCACATGGGCGAATTATGGCTCGGCGGCCCGGATACGCTGGCCAATTTACAGCGCCTGGTCACCAACGATCTCAGCAAGGCCCGTGACGGACAGGCTGTCTATTCCCCGATGTGTATGGAGACGGGCGGCATCGTCGACGACTTGCTGCTCTACCGGCTGGCGGAGCAGCACTGGCTGCTGGTCGTCAACGCGGCCAATACGGACAAGGATGAGGCATGGATCCGTGAGCGGCTGACCGGTCAGGCCGTTCTGGAAAACCGCTCGGCCCAGACCGCCCAGCTGGCCTTGCAAGGCCCGGCTGCCGAGCGTATCCTGCAGCGCCTGACCCCGGCTGCGCTTCATGAGATCCGCTTTTACCGTTTTTTGCCGGATGTGACGGTCGCCGATATCCCGGTGCTGGTCTCCCGCACCGGCTACACCGGCGAAGACGGCTTCGAGCTGTATTTCCCGGCAGACCGGGCGACCGAGTTGTGGGACCGCCTGCTTGAGGCCGGCCGCTCCGACGGTTTGGTGCCGGCGGGGCTGGGCGCCCGCGACACCTTGCGCTTTGAAGCCGCCCTGCCGCTTTACGGCCAGGAGCTCGGGCCGGACATCTCGCCCCTGGAGGCGGGACTGGATCGCTTTGTCAAGCTGGAAAAAGACGATTTCATCGGCCGTGCGGCCCTGCGCGAACAACAGGAGCGCGGAGTGCCGCGCCGCCGGGTCGGCCTGGCCATGGTCGGCCGCGGTGTTCCGCGCAGCCATTACCCGGTGCAGTGTTGTGACGGCCAGGCGGCCGGCATCGTGACCTCGGGGACCTTTGCGCCAACCGTGAAGCAAAACCTGGCCATGGCTTTGCTCGAGCGGCCGTTCGCCGAGCCGGGCCGCCTGGTCGATGTCATCATCCGCGGCAAGCCGGTGCCCGCCCGGGTGATCGACTTGCCTTTTTACAGCCGCAGGAAAACAACCTGATTCAATGACGGGAAAAACACGAAGGGGGAAATCACAATGGAAACACGACATGACCGGCTCTACACGAAAGACCACGAATGGGTGCTGCTGGAAGGCAGCCGGGCAAAAATCGGCATCACGGACTACGCCCAGGATTCGCTGGGTGCCGTCGTCTTTGTCGAGCTGCCCACCGTCGGCGACAGCCTCGCTGCCGGCGACGTGCTGGGTGCCGTTGAGTCGGTCAAGGCCGCCTCGGAAGTCTACACGCCGCTGTCAGGCACGGTGATTGCGGTCAACGAGGCGCTGGAAGACGCGCCCGAGTCGCTTAACGAGCAGCCCTATGAGCAGTGGCTCGCCGAACTCGAGCTTTCCGACCAGGCGGAACTCGGCCAGCTGCTGGACGAAGCGGCTTACCAGGAATTTTGTGCCGGGGAGGAGCATTGATGGCAGACTATATTCCCAATACCGCTCAGCAGCAGCAGGAGATGCTGCAGGCGATCGGGCTGCGCAGCCTGGAGGACCTGTTTGCCGATATCCCGGACAGCATCCGGGTGCAGGGTCCCCTGGACCTGCCGCCGCCGCTCAGCGAGCTTGAGCTGTCAGCCCGGCTTCGCGAGTTGGCATCTGAGAACGGCAGTCTCGACAAGCTGTGCTGCTTTTTGGGCGCCGGTGCCTATGACCATTACACGCCGGCCGTGGTCAAGAACTTGACGAGCCGTCAGGAGTTCTACACCGCGTACACCCCGTACCAGCCGGAGATCAGCCAGGGGACGCTGCAGGCCATTTTCGAGTTCCAGTCGATGATCTGCGCCCTCACCGGTATGGATCTGGCCAACGCGTCGCTTTACGACGGCCCCTCCGCCCTGGCGGAGGCCGCCCTGATGGCCTGTCAGGCAACACGCCGCCGCCGTATCCTGGTGGCCGGCAGTGTCCATCCTGACAGCCGGGCAGTCCTGGAAACCTACGCCCGCTTCAGCGACACCCAATTGGCCTGGCTGCCCTGGGATGCCAAACGCGGCACGCTGGATCCGACCGAACTGGCCCGCCTGCTGAACGGCGAAACCGCCGCGGTCCTGGTGCAGAGCCCCAATTTTTTCGGCCTGATCGAGGATCTGGTGCCGCTGGCCGAGCTGGCCCGCCAGTCTGGCGCGCTGTTTGTCGTCAGCAGCGATCCGATCGCGCTGGGAATCCTGCAGCCGCCGGGTGAGGTCGGGGCGGATATCGTGGTCGGAGACGGTCAGGCCCTGGGCAACGGGCTTAATTTCGGCGGACCGTCACTGGGCTTTTTCGCGGCTCGCCAGGCCTTATTGCGCCGCATGCCGGGCCGCATCGTCGGCGAGACGACCGACAGCCAGGGCCGGCGCGGCTTCGTGCTGACGATCCAAACGCGCGAGCAGCACATCCGGCGCGAAAAAGCGACCTCCAACATCTGCACCAACCAGGCTCTGAATGCCCTGACCGCAACCATCACCATGGCCGCGCTCGGTCCGTCCGGCCTGGCACGCGCTGCCGAGCTCAGCACGCGCAAAGCGCACGATCTTCACAGGCGCCTGCTCGAACTGCCCGGCTTTTCCGCGGCGTTTGACGGGCCGTTCTTCAAGGAATTCGCCGTTCGCTTCAGCGGCGACATCGCGGCGCTGAACCGGTCGCTCTACCAGGCCGGGTTCATCGGCGGCCTGGCGCTGGCCGGGATCGTGCCCGGATTGGATGACGGCTGGCTGCTGGCCGTCACCGAAAGCCGAACCGAGGCGGAAATCGACCGCTTTGTCAGCTTGATCCGGCAATTTGTCGAGGAGGTACGGACCTGATGCACCAGTCAGAACCGCTCATTTTTGACCTGAGCCGCCCGGGGCGGACCAGCGGACTGCTGCCGGAGACCCATAAGGCGCAGCGTCCGCTGTCGGACCTGATCCCGCAGCACCTGCTGCGCAAATGTCCGCCGCAGCTGCCGGAGGTCAGCGAAGTCGACGTGGTTCGCCACTACACGCGATTGTCCCAGCTTAACTACGGGGTGGACGCCGGCTTTTACCCGCTCGGGTCCTGCACCATGAAGTACAACCCCAAGATCAACGAGGAGCTGGCCCGCCTGCCGGGTTTCGAGCGGATGCATCCGCTGCAAACGGCCGAATCGGCACAGGGCAGTTTGACGGTAATGGGGGAACTCGACGTGATGCTGTGCAGCATCACCGGCATGGACCGCTTTTCGCTCCAGCCGGCCGCCGGCGCCCAGGGCGAACTGGTCGGCCTGATGATGATCCGCGCCTACCACGAGAACCGCGGCGACGGCCAGCGCCGCAAGATGATCGTACCGGATTCGGCTCACGGCACCAACCCGGCATCGGCGGCGATGGCCGGCTTCGATGTGGTCGAAGTCCGCTCGGACAGCCAGGGCGGCGTGGATGTCGCCGCGCTGCGAAGCCTTCTGGGCCCTGATACAGCCGGCTTGATGCTGACCAACCCGAACACGCTCGGATTGTTCGACACCCAGATCTGCCAGATCGCCGACTTGGTCCACCAGGCAGGCGGCCTGCTTTATTACGACGGCGCCAACGCCAACGCCATTTTAGGCATCACCCGCCCCGGCGACATGGGCTTTGATGTCGTGCACCTCAACTTGCACAAGACCTTCAGCACGCCGCATGGCGGCGGCGGTCCGGGAGCCGGACCGGTGGGCGTCAAGCGTCACCTCGAGCCTTTTCTGCCGGTTCCGCTGGTCAGCCGCACTGAAGAGGGTCGTTGGTTTCTGGAGAGCGACCGGCTGTTGTCAATCGGGCGGGTCAAGGCCTTCCACGGCCATTTTGCCGTCCTGGTGCGGGCCTGGGCCTACATCCGGACCCACGGTGCCGAGGGCCTGCGCCATGTTGCCGAGAGCGCCGTTCTGAACGCCAACTACCTGCGCGAACGCTTGTCCAGCGCCTTCGATTTGCCCTACAAACGCCTCTGCATGCATGAAGTCGTCTTTTCAGGCAGCCGGCAGAAAGCGCGCGGCGTCTCGACCCTGGACATGGCCAAACGCCTGCTCGACTACGGCTACCATCCGCCTACGATCTATTTCCCGCTGATCGTCAAAGAAGCCCTGATGATCGAGCCGACGGAGACAGAAGGCAAGGAGACGCTGGATGCGTTTGCCGACGCCCTGCTCCAGATCGACCAGGAGTCGCAAGACCAGCCTGATCTGGTCCGGGGCGCGCCGCATACGACGACCTTGAACCGCCTCGACGAAGTCAAGGCCGTTCGCCAGGCCGTCCTGCGCTGGCAGCCGGACAACCCGTGAACAGCTTCGACATCATCGGCCCGGTGATGGTCGGGCCGTCCAGCTCCCACACCGCCGGAGCTGTGCGTATCGGCCTGATCGCACGCGA
>JAAZFW010000031.1 GCA_012511525.1 Clostridiaceae bacterium | reverse complement strand
GCGGTCGGCGGCTGCGGCAATTTCTGGCGCGGCCGTACCAGTGCCGGCATGGACCGGGTCACGGCCGACCACATGGGCATGCTGGCAACCGCGATGAACGCACTGGCGCTGTCGGACGCCCTCGAGCAGGCCGGTGTGGTCACGCGCGTCCAGAGCGCCATCGAGATGCGCCAGATCGCCGAACCCTATATCCGCAAACGGGCGATCCGCCATCTCGAAAAGGGGCGCGTGGTCATCTTTGCCTGCGGCACGGGCAACCCGTTTTTCACCACCGACACCGCCGCTGCGCTGCGCGCTTCGGAAATCGAGGCGGAAATCATGTTCAAGGCCACGCTGGTGGACGGCGTCTACGACAAGGACCCGCACCAGTATTCTGACGCCGTCCGTTACGAGACGATCAGCCACGACCAGGTGCTCCAGATGGACCTGAAGGTGATGGACGCCACCGCCGCGGCGCTGTGCCGCGACAACCATATGCCGATCGGCGTCTTTTGCCTGGACGACCCGGAGAACATCGTGCGCATGGTCTGCGGCGAACCGATCGGCACCTTGATCCGCTGACGCGGTTTGATTGAACTATCCGGGCCGTTTCGGTATAATAGCGCCAAAGACACATCTGTGTGCAGGAGGTTGTACCATGGCCATGATAGAAATCACCAAGGATGCGTATCTGCCATTCGAAGAGAAAATGCAAAAATCCGTCCATGTGCTCCAGGAGCATTTCAACTCGATTCGGGCTGGCCGGGCCAATCCTAAGGTGCTCGACCATATCACCATCGAATATTACGGCGTGCAGACGCCAATCAATCAGGTTGCCAACATCCAAGTTCCCGAGGCGCGCATGATTACGATCACCCCCTGGGATCCCAGCACACTCAAAACGATCGAACGCGCCATTCAGGCCTCAGATCTGGGGATCAACCCCAACAACGACGGGCGCATGCTGCGCCTGGTTTTCCCGGCCTTGACCGAGGAGCGGCGCCGCGACCTGGTCAAGACGGTGCACAAGCAGACAGAGGAAGGCCGGGTCGCGATCCGCAACATCCGGCGTGAAGCGCTGGACAAGTACCGCGGCCACCTGAAGAAAAAAGAGATCACCGAAGACAGCCTCGGTATTTTTGAAACCGAGCTGCAAAAGCTGACCGACAAGTACATCGCGGAAATCGACAAAGTCTCAGCGGATAAAGAGAAGGACCTGATGGAGCTCTGACACGTCATCGTCTGACGGCACGAAGACAGGACCGGGCGCTGGCCGCCCGGTTCTTGTATCAGGGGAGACAAGATGGCTCGATGGACGCAAATCTTACGCATGCTGTTTCCGGTCCGGCGCCAACCCAAGCAGCCTGACTCGGAACGGCAAATTGCGCCCGAAGACCTGAAGATTCCCGTGCACCTCGCTGTCTTCATGGACGGCAACGGACGCTGGGCTACGCAGCGCGGGCTGCCGCGCACGGCCGGCCATCGGGCCGGAGCAGAGAACCTGCAGAACCTGTGCCGGATGTGCGGCCGATACGGGATACGCTATGTGACCGTGTACGCTTTTTCGACCGAGAACTGGTCGCGCCCTGCAGCCGAAGTCGAAGCCTTGATGGAGCTTTTTGTCGAGTTCTTCCACCGTTACGACCGTGAACTGGAAAAAGAGGGCATCCGGGTCCGTTTCTCCGGCGAACGCGCCGGTTTGCCGGAACCTGTCCTCGCGGTCATGGCGCAGGCCGAGCAAGGTTCGCTGCACCGCAAGAAATTGCAGCTGATCATCGCCCTGAACTACGGCGGACGGCGGGAGATCGTCCATGCCTGCCGCCAGCTGGCCGGCCAGGTGCGGGACGGGACGATGCAGGTCGACGACATCGACGAGCAGGCGCTTTCCGGCGCCCTGTACCTGCCGGATGTGCCGGATCCGGACTTGATGATCCGGCCCAGCGGCGAGCTCCGCCTGTCGAATTTTCTCCTTTGGCAGTCAGCCTACGCCGAGCTCTGGTTTGCCCACGTGCTCTGGCCTGATTTTTCCGACGAACACCTTGCCGCCGCGCTGGCGGACTATACCCGGCGCGACCGGCGTTATGGAGGCCTTGGCAAAACATGAAGCAGCGTATCATCACCGGTCTCGTCTTCACCCTGGTCATCGCCGCCTTCATCGTGCCGGGCTACTGGACGATCTGGCCGCCGATGGTCCTGTTTGCCGCCATCGCCGTGATCGCGTCGTGCGAACTGGTCAGCGCGATGCGCGCATGCGGCCGCCATGTCATGGTATCCCGCGTGATCCCGGGCAGCCTGATCAGCCTGCTGCCACTGCTGCTGCATGTCGTCTTGCCCATGGACGACGGCGTGCCATCTGCCGCACTGGCCCTGTCGGTATCGCTGCTGGGGCTGTTTTTCGCGCTGGCCGCCAGCAGCATCGGCAGCCTGATCGCGCATGGGCCTGCTGCTTTCCCGGATGCCATGGCCGGCGGGGGTGTCGCGCTGTATGTCGCGTTCCCTCTGACATGCGCCAGCGTGCTGTTCCTTTTCACGGGACACGGCTGGCATTGGCTTGTCATCGGCCTGAGTGCGCCCTGGATATCGGATGTTTTTGCCTATTTTACCGGTTCGCTTTTCGGCCGGCATCGGATCGTGCCGGCGCTCAGCCCCAAGAAGACGCTGGAAGGCTGCCTGGGCGGCCTGGCGGGCGGTATGCTGTTCCAGGTGGTCGTGTTCCAGCTTTTCCGCGTTCTGCTCGGTTCTGCCGGCGTTTGGCAGCCGGCCGCGTTGTGGTTTGCACTGATCTCGGGGCTGGTGCTGAGCGTCGCTTCCCAGTTGGGGGACTGGCTCGCTTCCGGTTACAAGCGCTATTGCGGCATCAAGGACTTCGGGGCGGTCCTGCCTGGCCACGGCGGCCTGATGGATCGCTTCGACTCCGTCTTTTTCACCTTGCCTGTCGCGCTGGTCCTGTCCGTCCTGCACCAGCTGATGATCTATTCGGGAGACCTGTTATGACCGACGCTGTCAGCATCCTGGGCTCGACCGGCTCGATTGGCTGCCAGACCCTCGAGGTTTGCGCGCGCCTCGGCATCCAGGTCATGGCGCTGACCGCCGGCCGCAACCGCGAGCGGCTGTGCGCCCAGGCCCGCCGGTTCCGGCCGGAGATGGTCAGCCTGGAGCGCGAAGAGGACGCCGCCTGGCTGCGCCGGGAACTGGCGGATGTCCCGTCGGTTCAGGTGCTGGCCGGCCGGGAGGGCAACCTGGCGGCCGCAACCTGGGACAAAGCAGACACGATCGTCGCGGCCATGGTCGGCGTCGCCGGCCTGGAACCGGTTATGGCCGCCGTCAGGGAGGGACGAACCGTCGCCCTGGCCAACAAGGAAACGCTGGTGGCGGGCGGTGCCCTGGTCATGCCGCTGCTCGAGCGGTACGGCGCACGCCTTTATCCAGTCGACAGCGAGCACTCCGCCATCTGGCAGTGCCTGGCGGCCGCACCGGCCGGCAGCCTGAAACGTATCCTGCTGACGGCGTCCGGCGGCCCGTTTCGCGGCCGCAGCCTGGCCGCGCTGTCCGGCGTCACGATTGAAGAGGCCCTGCGCCACCCGACCTGGACGATGGGCGGCAAGATCACGATCGATTCGGCGACGATGATGAACAAGGGCCTGGAGGTGATCGAGGCCTCCTGGCTGTTCGGCTGCCCGCCGGATAAGATCCAGGTCGTCGTCCATCCGCAGAGCATCGTCCATTCGATGGTCGAGCTGCACGACGGATCGGTGCTGGCCCAGATGGGGTTCCCCGACATGAAGCTGCCCATCCAGCTGGCCCTGACCTGGCCGGAGCGTCTGCCGTCCGACGGCCGGTCCTTCGACCCGTTTGCCGCCAGCCCCCTGACCTTTGAGCCGCCTGACCTCAGGACCTTCCGCCTGCTGGACCTGGCCTACGAGGCGGCCCGGGCGGGCGGCACGCTGCCGGCGGTGATGAACGCGGCAAACGAACAGGCCGTCGCTTTATTCCTGGACGGACGCATCGGGTTCACCGCAATCGCGGACCTGGTGTCAGCCTGCATGGAACGCCATCTCCAGTCCGGTTTCATGACAGCTTTTGGCTTTGATGATATGATGGAACAAGATCGGTGGGCACGCGGGTGTGTCCGGGATCTTGCTGAATCTATAATTTAATTGACTGCCCGCAAGCGGCAAAGGAGTATGCACAACGCATGGGATTTATCGGTATCGTTGTTGGCCTTTTGATTTTGAGCGTCATGATGATCGTCCACGAACTGGGCCATTATCTGACCGGGCGCCGGCTCGGGTTTGCCATCGAGGAATTCTCCATCTTCATGGGCCCGGTCCTGTTCTCCAAGGAGAAAAACGGCATCAAGTACAGCATCAAGCTGTTCCCAATCGGCGCGTCGGTCCGGTTTGCCGGCGAGTTCGACGATGACGACCAGGACAAGCACCCCGACCATTTCTTCAACCGGCCCCGCTGGGCACGGGCCCTGGTCATCGGGACCGGGCCGGCGCTCAACCTGCTGTCCGGCGTGCTGGCCTTTTTCATCATGTTCGTGTCGTTCGGCTACACGCTGCCGGTGCTGGATACCGTACCGGCCGATTCGCAAGCCGCCGCGGCCGGCCTTGAGGCCGGTCAGCGGATCGTCAGGGTCAACGGGAAACCGGTTCGGACGACCCTGGATTACAGCGGTCAGGTCATGTTTTTGCCCGGTGACGAGCCGCTTGCTGTCCAGGTGCGCACCACCGGCGGCGAAACAAATGACCTCATCTTGCAGCCGGCCTGGCGCGACGCCTATCGCCTGGGCATCACGATCCGGCGCGACGAACAGCAGCGCATCGTGATCGACGCCGTTGAGCCCGATTCCAACGGCGGCCAGCCGGTCCTGAAGGCGCAGGACATCCTGCTGGCAGCCAACAATGTCCCAGTCGACGACATGGCGGCCTTTTCCGCCGCTGTCGAGGCCAGCGCAGGCGGACCGCTTGATATCCGGATCCTGCGAGACGGCCAGGAGCAAACCGTGACCATGCGCGCCACGCTGTACCACGACCTGGTCGACCGCGGCATCTATTTCACAGTCGGCCAGTCGGTCGGGCCGGCCATCGGGCAGGCGTTCCAGTGGTCCTGGTCGATCGTCAAGGTGACCGTGCGCAGCATCGGCATGATGTTCTCCGGCTCGATCCGCCCCCAGGACGCCTTGTCCGGGCCGGTCGGGGTCGTCTCCATGATCAGCGACGTCGTCACCCAGTCCCAGCCGCTCAGCGAAAAGATCTACCAGCTGCTCTGGATGTTCGCCCTGATCTCGGTCAGTCTGGGCTTCATGAACCTGCTGCCGATTCCGCCGCTTGATGGCAACCACCTGGTCCTGATCGTTCTCGAGACCATCCGCGGGCGGCGTCTGTCGGCTCGCGTCCAGAACTTGATCGGCATCGTCGGCATCGCCCTGATCGTCATGCTGGCCCTGGCCGGGCTGCTTTTCGATATTCTGCGCCTGGCCGGGCGTTGACAGGAACGGGGGAGACGACCATGATTAAGCGCCACCAGACCCGTTCGGTTCGGGTTGGTCCGCTCCAAATCGGCGGCCAGGCCCCGATTGTCATCCAGTCGATGAACAACACCGACACGCGCGATGTCGCGGCCACCCTTGACCAGATTCGCCAGCTGCACGAAGCCGGCTGCGACCTGCCGCGCCTGGCGGTGCCTGACATGCAGGCGGCCGAAGCGTTCGGCGTGATCCGTGCCCGCTCGCCGCTGCCGATCGTCGCCGACATCCATTTCGACTACCGCCTGGCCCTGGCCGCGATCGAGGCCGGCGCCGACAAGATCCGCATCAACCCGGGCAACATCGGCGGCCCGGACCGCCTGCGCCAGGTGATCAGCCTGGCCAAGGCCCGCCGCATCCCGATCCGCGTCGGCGTCAACGCCGGTTCGCTCAGCCAGGACGTGATCGACCGCCATGGCGGTGTCTGCGCAGCCGCGCTGGTCGATTCCGCGCTCGAGGCGGCCGACCTGCTGGAAAAATGGGATTTTCATGACGTGGTCTTGTCGATCAAGGCGTCTGAACCGGTGCTGAACCTCGAAGCCTGCCGCATGCTGGTTGCCCGGACCGATATTCCGCTGCATATCGGCGTGACGGAAGCCGGCACGCTGCGCGAAGGCGTGGTCCGGTCCGCGGTCGGCATCGGGGCGCTGCTGGCCGAGGGCATCGGCGACACCCTGCGCGTCTCCCTAACGGCGGACCCGGTCGAAGAAGTGCGCACGGCCTGGAGCATTCTGCGCGCGCTGGATCTGCGCCAGCGCGGTCCGCGCCTGATCAGCTGCCCGACCTGCGGCCGGACCGAGGTCGACCTGACGCGAATCGCGTCCGAGGTCGAAGAACGGCTGCAGGAATTTTCAGCGCCGATCCGGGTGGCCGTGATGGGCTGTGTGGTCAACGGGCCCGGCGAAGCCCGCCAGGCGGATATCGGCCTGGCCGGGGGCAAAGGCAGCTTCATGCTTTTCCGAAACGGCAAAATCCTGCGCAAGGTAAAAGAAGAAGACGCGGTCGAGGAGCTGATCCGGGAGATCCGCGCCATGCTGGCTGAACGCGATCATGGCTGAAGCATCCCTTTTGACATTCTTCCACCAGGTTTTGCCCGGCAGCCGCCTGGAACAGGCCGTCGCCCGGGTCAACAGCCTGGTCTCCGGCCTGACGGTGCGCAAGAACGGCTGTCTGCATCTCAAGGTGCTGCTGGACCAGCCCCTGGAGCCGGGCTTGCTTTGCCAGCTCGAGGAGGCGCTCGAAAAAGAGCTCGAGGCGGACGAGGTCGTGATCCGCCAGGTCATGAACCGGGAATTGACCGGGGCAGACTCATGCCGCTACGCGGTGTCACTCGCCCCCTGGCTGCTGCGCCATCTCTGGAAACAGGATGCCCTGGCGGCTTCGCTTTTGCAACAGGGTCGTTTTGGCGCCGGTGACAACTGTGTCAAAATCCAGCTCGACGACGCCAGCCGCCAGGTTTTGCCGCAAGACAACCTGGAATGGCTAAGCCGTTACCTGGACGAACACCTGTCGATCCAGGTCGCGTTTTGTTTTGCCGGCCAGGACGGACTGGACGGAGCCTGCGACCTGGCCGATTATGCCCGTAAACTGAGCCAGAGCCACGCGCACCAGGCCAACCAGGCGTATACGGTCCAGAACCAGGACGCCGGAGCGCAAATGGTTCCCGCACCCGCGCCGCGCGAGGCAAAGCAACGCGCCCCCTACAGGCGCGTCAAGCAGGAGAACATGGTCTGGGGCCGGATCAAGCCCGAACTCAAGCGTGTCCCGATCGAGAGCCTCAACAGCGAGACCGGTATCGCCCTGATCGAGGGGGAGGTCTTCGACCTCGACGTACGGCCGGTCAGCAACGGCACGCTGGAGCTGTTCAAGTTCAGCCTGACCGACTACGGCAGCTCCGTCAACTGCATCCTGTTCGCCAAACCGGCCGAGCGCAGCCGCCTTGAAGAGGCCCTGACAGACGCGTATATCCGCCTGGCGGCCGAAATCAGCTTCGATGCCCAGTACAGCAAAGACCTGCAGGCGCGGGTCCTGGGTGTCCAGGCCGCGGAACGGGCGCCGCTGCGGCACGACGATGCGCCGCGCAAGCGGATCGAGCTGCACACCCACACCAAGATGAGCGCCAAGGACGCCGTCTGCGATCCGGCCGATCTGGTCCGGATGGCTGCCGATTTCGGCCACGCAGCCGTCGCCATCACCGACCACGGGGTGGTGCAGGCCTTTCCTGAGGCCGCCAAGGCCCGGGAAGACCTGAAAAAGGCCGGCAAGGAGATTAAGGTCATCTACGGGCTGGAAGGGTACCTCGTCGACGACAAGGCGGCGGTCGCCTGGATGACGGAGGATGCCGGCCTGGATGACGGGTTTATCGCCCTGGATGTCGAGACCACCGGATTGAATCCGGCGGCCGATCGCCTGATCGAGGTCGCGGCAGTCCATTTCGTGCCAGACGGGCAGGGCGGTTTCCAGCCGGGGGATCGCCGCGTCCACCTGGTCAATCCGGGCATCCCCGTTTCGCCCCAGTCCGAAGCCCTGACCGGAATCAGCACGGCGATGCTGGCCGGCGCCTCGTCGCCTCTGCCGGTCCTGACCGAGCTGCAAAGCTGGATCGGGTCCAGGCCGGTCGTCGCCCACAACGCGTTTTTCGACCTTGGTTTTTTGCGTTACGAAGGGCGGCGCACACCGGGGGAAACCGATCCGGCGATCAAGTTCAACCCGCCCCTGGTCGACTCTCTGGCCCTGTCCCGGCTGCTGCTGCCGGATCTGAAGCGCCATAAGCTCGGCCTGGTGGCCGAACACCTAGGCGTCAATCTGGACCACGCCCACCGCGCGGAGGCCGATGCTCTGGCCTGCGGCCATGTCTTTGCCGCGCTCTGGCAGAAAAGCGGAGCCGGGACATTAGGCGACCTGAACCGCCTGGCCGGCCAGCTGGACCAGGATGGCGTGACCGACCACAAGACACCCGTCAGCCACATCATCCTGCTGGCGGCGGATCCGCTTGGCCTCTACCACCTGTACCGCATCGTCTCCGCCTCGCATGTGACGTATTTTCACAGCCGCCCGCGCATCCCGCGCAGCCTGCTTGAGTATTTCCGCCACGGACTGGTGGTCGGCGGTGCCTGCGAAGCCGGCGAGATTTTCCAGCAGGCCCTGAAGGCCTACCTGGAAGCGGGCCGCCAGGTACCGGAGGCCCTGAAGCTGCTCGGCAGGCCCGATTCGCTGGCGATCGGCCGCTTTTATGACTATTTCGAGATCCAGCCGCTGACCAACAACGCCTTCTACCTGCGCGATCCGCAGAGCGGACTGACCGGGGAGGAGGACCTGTGCAACCTCAACCGGCTGATCTACGCCTGGGGCAAGAAGCTGAAAAAGCCGGTCTGCGCCACCTGCGACGTCCATTTCCTTGATCCGCGCGACGCCGATCTTCGGCGCATCCTGATGACCGACATGGGCTTTGAGGATGCGGATCTTCAGGCCGAGCTCTATTTCCGCACGACCCGGGAAATGCTGGACGCGTTCGCCTGCCTCGGCGATGAGGCGGCGGAGGATGCCGTCATCGCCGGTCCGAAAGCCATCGCCGCCCGCATCGCGGCGGATGTCAGGCCGTTCCCGGAAGGTTCCTTTCCGCCCCTGATCGCATCGGCCGCCGACGACGTGCGCGATTTGACCTGGTCGCAGGCCCGGTCGCTCTACGGCCGCGACGGCGTCCTGCCTGAGCTGGTCCGCCAGCGCATCGAGCGCGAGCTGGAGTCGATCATCGACAATGGCTTCGCGGTGATGGACTACATCGCCCACAAGCTGGTCAAGAAGTCGAACGAGGATGGCTATATCGTCGGATCGCGCGGTTCGGTCGGCTCGTCGTTCGTCGCGACGCTGTGCGGCATCACGGAGGTCAATCCGCTGCCGCCGCACCATGTCTGTCCTGCCTGCCACGAGACGCTCTTCGACCAGACCGGCACCTATGGATCCGGCTACGACCTGCCGGAGCGTTCCTGCCCGCACTGCGGCACCACGATGCTGCGCGAAGGCCAGGACATCCCCTTTGAAACCTTTCTTGGCTTCAACGGCGACAAACAGCCGGATATCGACCTTAATTTCTCCGGTGAATACCAGCCGCGCGCCCACAAGTACATCGAGGAGATGTTCGGCGCCAGCCACACATTCCGGGCCGGCACCATCGGCAGCTACGCCGAGAAGAACGCCCAGGCGATCGTGCGCAAGTATTTTGAAAGCAAGGAACAATATGCCACCCAGGCCGAGATCAACCGATTGGCCCGCGGCCTGATCGGGGTCAAGCGGACGACGGGGCAGCATCCCGGCGGGATCGTCGTGGTGCCCCGCGAGCGGGAGGTTTTCGATTTTACGCCGGTCCAGTACCCGGCTGACAAGAGCGTCAACGGCACTGTCACCACGCATTTCGACTTTAACGCGCTGCACGACACCATCCTCAAGCTGGACATCCTGGGGCATGACGATCCGACCATGCTCAAGATGCTGGGCGACCTGACCGGCGTCGATGTGGCCCGGATCCCGATCCCGGACCCGCGCGTGATGAGCCTGTTCCAGTCGACCGAGGCGCTGGGCATCCCTGAAGGCAAATCGCCGGACAACTGCGCCACGCTCGGCTTGCCCGAAATGGGCACGTTCATGGCCCGTGAGATGATCCGCGAAACGCGGCCGAGCCGTTTTTACGATCTTGTCCAGCTGATGGGGCTGTC
>JAAZFW010000030.1 GCA_012511525.1 Clostridiaceae bacterium | reverse complement strand
GCAAACAGCATGTGATCTGTCCCCCGAAATGACATAGGGATTATTCCAGCTGCGGCTGTCCCCTGCGGTCAGGAGAATATGGGCATCGTCTTCTCATGCTGGGATTTTGTCCGGTGGCTGCCCGCAAAAGACGAATCCCCGCCGGAAGGCGGCAATAAAACACATTTGGCAAAACAAATGATCAGGGCTGCTGCAGGAAGCCGCTCACGTTCCCATCAGCGCCAACGTTGAAAACACGGCAATATCCTGCATAACATGAATGATCCAGCCTGACAGAAAACCTCGTGTTTCATACATGCTGAGCGACATGTAATAGCCCAGCAGACCGCTTAATGCCGCGCCAAGGAATCCACCGGGAATGCCCTGGTAATGGGCAATGCCGAAGAAACATGCCGGCATCAGGGTCACAAACAGTTTGGAAAAAATATCGCGAATTGGACCCATCACGGCACTGCGAAAAACCAATCCCTCGCAAAATGAATTGACAACCGCCAGCAGCAAGATGAGCGGCAGGTTCCGGATGAGCCGGTCAAACCCGGCAGGAACGAAAAATCCTGTTGTCGTAATCATGGAAAGCAGAACAGTCCCGATCATGATCAAGACGCCGGACACAACCGCCAGCCTTCCCCACCGGATCTGGCCGCCGCGAATGCCCAGCCAGACAATCGAACCGGACCGGATGGACAGGATTCCAGGTGAAAGGTAGCAATTCTGCGGGTTTTTCATGACAAGAAGCATCACGGCGGCAACGGGGACAATCCCGATGATCTTGACGAAAACCGATCCGGCTACGTCGGCAAAAAAGCCGATGTCAACATACAGCTGCTGCCACCAAGACGCATGCCGAATCAGGGACGAGACCCAAAAGGCCACGTTAATCGTCAGCAGTACGGCTGACAATTTCCAAAGCGGGCGCAACGCCCTGATCATCAGGAAAAGGAGGGCACCAGCTGCCAAAATGGCAAGTTTTGCCGCTGTCACATAGGGTGAGGCGAAAAGCAGGTCTGGCAGGATGGACGCAATCAACACCATCAGAACGGTCAAGCCAATCTTGATTTTCATAGGTCATTCCTCATCGCATCGTTAAATCGCCATATATCCCACAAACCTCATTATATCCTGATCATGCCTCGTGTGACAGCGATTATTCGATAACACAAGCAGGAACGTTACCGTTCGAGGCCGACATCCGGACCCGGCACAACCCACCCAACAGACAGGGGTGACAGTCCTGGCCCATTCATGGTAAATTTGTAGCGTCAGCCGCACGTGCACGTCATGGGCTAGCGCGCCGGTATGCACTCGATAACAAAGGATGCTCACGTATGTTGCTTTACATCATCCGTCACGGCGATCCCGACTATGCCACCGATAGCCTGACCGAACGAGGCAAGCGCCAGGCCGAAGCGGTCGGCAGACGGATGGCTGACGCCAAGATCAACAAGATATTCTCCTCGCCGATGGGCAGAGCCAAACAGACTGCCGAACCTGCCTGCAGACTGCTGGGGCTGGACGTAACGGTCGAAGAGTGGACGCGAGAAATTGAAAAAGAAGTCAAGACACCTTATCCAGACGGTATCCGAAAATCCATAACGCTGCTCCCGAACACGGTGTTTCGCGAAAATGGCAATATCGCCCTTTCGTACAACCGGGCCTTTGAATGTACGGCGATCAACCAGTCGGAGATGGCGTCCGCGGTCGCTTATATTGAGAATAACGGCGATCGATTTTTGGAGAGGCTGGGCTACCGGGCGGAAAACGGCGTCTACCGCATCCTGCAACCGAACGATGAAAAGGTCGCCCTGTTTTGCCATTCTGCCTTTACCAAGGCCTGGCTGTCTGTGCTGCTGCATATCCCCCTGCATATAACCTGGGCATCCTTCGCCTATACGCACACGGGTGTTACCGTACTCGAATTTAAAAACAACGAAAACGGGTTCACCGCACCCAAGTGTCTCTGCTTTTCGGACATGTCCCATCTTTATGCTCAGAACCTGGATATGCTCCATGATAACAAAACGGAACTTTGAGGTTGATATGGATTGCATGGAAACAACCGGCGGATGGATCAAGCACGGGGAACCGGTTCTCGGCGGACCGGCGACAGGCACCTGCTTCGACGTGTTCGCGCTGGCGGAAGATAGCGCAACCCGCCTCTATTTCTCCTGGCGCGACAAAAAGTCGCTCGCGGTTGTGACCGGCAGCGACGGTATTCACTGGTCCCAGCCGCGCATCATCCTGGAGCCTCGAATGGAGACGGGCTGGGAGGACAACCTTAACCGCAACGCCGTCGTGCGGCGCCAGGACGGATACCACATGTGGTACTGCGGGCAGGCGCGAGGGTTCACGCGCATCGGGTATGCCACCAGTCCTGACGGATACGCCTGGAAGCGCTGCTGTGATCAACCGGTCATGGTGCCGGAGTTCCCCTGGGAAGGCCGTTCGGTGATGTGCCCGCATGTCAATTGGGATCAGGAAGAGCAGCAATTCAAAATGTGGTATTCCGCGGGGGAAACCTATGAGCCGGATGCGATCGGCTACGCCACAAGCCCGGATGGCATCCATTGGCAAAAGAGCCTGGTCAATCCGATCTTCACGCCGGATCCCGCGCATGGATGGGAACAGCATAAGGTGACCGCCTGCCAGGTTATCAAGCGGCAAAACGAGTATGTCATGTTCTACATCGGCTTCGAGGACACCCATACAGCGCGGATCGGCATCGCCCGCTCTCCGGACGGCATCACGCGCTGGGAACGGCATCCGGACAATCCGATCATCTCACCGACACCGGGCGGCTGGGACAGCGACGCGTGCTATAAACCCTTCGCCGTCTGGAACGATCGCGAGCAGAAATGGTATCTCTGGTATAATGGCCGCAGCGGCAGGCCGGAATACGTCGGGCTGGCAACGCACAGCGGGTTTGACCTCGGTTTCAGGTAAACCTGCAAGATATGCCCAGAACAAAGGAACAATAGCCTCTCTTAACCGTCAAATGAATGACGGCACCGTGATGGAGGCAACCCCATGAAGCGTCTTGTATCCTTGCTCCTGACCATGGTTATGCTATTTGGCCTTTTATTCAGCCAGACCGCATG
>JAAZFW010000294.1 GCA_012511525.1 Clostridiaceae bacterium | reverse complement strand
TTCCTGGTTCACCTGATGGAACAGGTCCGCGAGGCGATTTTTGCCGACCGGTTGGCCGATTTCCGCGCTGCGTTCTTCGACGCGTACGGCTACACGCGCGGCAAATCCTGACGCGGCCAATGGCCGGTTTGTAAACAAAACGAAACAATTGTGCCGCGCCCTTCGCAGTATCTTGCAGAATCGGCGCGAATAATGCTATGATACGGTGTACTGTCCAAGCATGACAGCAACCAGAACCCGGGAGGAATATGAGAATGTTATACCCCTTAGCGCTGACTGATGTGGCACCGGCTGGAGGCATTGAATCGATCCTCGGCCTCGTCCTGCCCCTGGCCCTGATGTTCGGCCTGATGTACCTGCTTTTAATCCGTCCGCAGAAAAAGAAGGAAAAGAAACTGCGCGAGCAGATCAATTCCATGATCGTCGGCGACAATGTTGTGACGATCGGCGGCATCGTCGGGCGTGTCGTCAATTTGAAGGACGACGAAGTCACGATTTCCACCAGCGTGGCCAACACGTTGATCACGTTTAAGAAGAGCTCGATCAACACCGTTGTCAAACCGTTGTCAGACTGATCCGCAAGAGGAGGGGAACCCTATGAAGCACATCAAGACGATCCAGCCGGCCTGCAACCTGAAGCCGCTGTCCGGCCATGCCTGCGGCGAGTGCCAGACATCCTGCCAGTCGGCCTGCAAGACCAGCTGCACAGTCGCCAATCAGAAATGCGAAAACCGCTCCCGCTGAAAGGCGAAGCTGACAGGAAACGCAAGCGACGCCTGACGCCGCTCGGCTGCAGGTGACAGAAATAGTGAAAGGCGCCTGCTTTTCGCTATTTTTTATTCAACAGACGGGAAAGACCGATGATTCACTTGTTTCAAATCCAGGGCGATGACCTGGTTTACGACAGCGAGAGCCAATCGCTCCATCTTCTTGACGAAACCGCCCGGCAGGTCCTTGAAGCCTATCGGGACGCCGGCGGCTGCACGCCAGGTCCGGACGACATGGCCCGCCTGACCGCAAAACTGGGGCCGGACGCGGCAGAATGCGCGGCGGAGATCGATCTGCTGATCGCCAGCGGCGATTTGTTTGCGCCCGCAGAGCCGGTGACGCTGGAGCAGCTTTACCCGGACGGCACCCGGATCAAGTCGATGTGCCTGCACTTGTGCCACGACTGCAACCTGCGCTGCCGTTACTGCTTCGCCGGCACGGGCGATTTCGGCACGGGACGCAGGACCATGCTTGACGAGGAAACGGGCCGCAAGGCGATCGAGTTCCTGCTCGAAACGTCCGGCGGCCGGCATAACCTCGACATCGACTTTTTCGGCGGCGAACCGCTGCTCAACTGGCCGGTGGTCGAATCGCTGACCGACTACTGTGAAAAGCGCAGCCGGGAAACCGGCAAGGCGATCCGGCTGACGATCACGACCAACGCGACGCGGCTCGACGACGCCAAGATCGCGTTTATCAACGAACACTTCAAGAACTGCGTGCTCAGCATTGACGGACGTCCCGAGGTGCACAACCGGATGCGTCCGGACGCCGGCGGCCACGGCACCTATGACCGCGTCGCGCGCCACATCCGTTCGTTTGTCGACGCGCGCGGCGATCGCGAGTATTACCTGCGTGCGACCTTTACGCGCCACAACCTCGATTTCGACCAGGATGTGCTCCACCTGGCCGGGCTGGGCAGCCAGCTATCGGTCGAACCGGTGGTCGCGCCGGACGGCAGCGGCTACGAGATCCGCGCCGAGGACCTGCCGGCGATCGAGCAAGCCTATGAGCGCCTGGCCCAAGCGATGCTGGACGCCGAAGAACGCGGGGAGGGGTTCAACTTCTTCCATTTCATGGTCGACCTGTCCCAGGGCCCTTGTTTTTACAAGCGCCTCAAGGGCTGCGGCGTCGGAACGGAATACTGCGCGGTCACGCCGGAAGGCGACATCTATCCCTGCCACCAGTTTGTCGGCATCGAATCGTTCAAGATGGGCAACGTCCATGACGACCCGATCCGGCTGGACAGCTCCGTCCAGGCCCAGTTCAGCCATTTGCTGGTGCCGGACAAGCCTAACTGCGTTTCCTGCTGGGCCCGCACTTTCTGCAGCGGCGGATGCGCCGCCAACGCCTGGTTTTCGACCGGACACGTCGACGGTGTCTACGAAATCGGCTGCCGCATGGAACGCAAGCGCCTGGAGTGCGCCCTCTGGCTCGAAGCCCGGCGCAAACTTCGCACGACCGAATAAGGAGTCAATCGGCATGGATCTGCTTACAAGCAAGGATGTTTTCAAGAGCCCGGAAATAAAGCTGCTGCTTCAGGCCTCAGCCGACCAGATGCAGACGCTGGGCTATACCGAGCACTCATTTCGCCATTGCCGGCTGGTCAGCAACAAGTGCGGCGAAATCCTGGAAAACCTGGGATATCCCGAACGCACCGCCGAGCTGGCCCGCATCGCCGGCTATCTGCACGATATCGGCAACGCGGTCAACCGCAGCAACCACGAACAGACGGGAGCGGTCCTGGCTTACGATTTTCTGCTCCGTCACGGCATGGCCTGTGACGAGGCCATCCAGATCATGATGGCGATCGCCAACCACGACGAAGGCGTCGGGGTGCCGGTCAACGCGATCGCGGCCGCCCTGATCCTGTCCGACAAAGGAGATGTGCACCGTTCGCGGGTTACGAACCGGGACCGGGCCAGTTTCGACATCCACGACCGTGTCAACTACGCGGTCACCCGCTCGACGATGTCGATCGACGCCGGGCAGCGCCGGGCGACGCTCGAGCTGGAGATCGACACCGCGATCAGCGCCATGATGGATTACTTCGAAATTTTCCTGATGCGCATGAAGATGTGCCGCAATGCTGCCAGTTATTTGAAACTTGATTTTACCCTCCTGATCAACCAGACACGGCTTTTGTAAGCCAAATGGCCGCGCATGAAGAGGATTTGACAAACCGGGAACGTATATAACTTATAGATGAATCTTTAAAGACGCATGTGCAGGTCAAGGAAAGAGGTCGGATCGATCAGCAATTTAATTCCGGAATCAGTCATCGAGGAAGTCAAGGCGCGCAACGAGCTCGTGTCGGTCGTTGAGCAATACGTCCACCTGGACCGGAAAAGCGGCAGCAACTATTTCGGCCTCTGTCCGTTCCATGGTGAGAAGACACCTTCGTTTTCCGTGTCGCCGGCCAAGCAGATCTACTACTGTTTCGGCTGTCACAAAGGCGGCGACGTCATCCATTTCATCATGGACATCGAGAAGTGCTCGTATCCGCAGGCGATCCGGCTTTTGGCCGAACGCGCCGGCGTCGCCATTCCCGAACCGGATGACGAAGCCTGGCGCCAGCGCCAGGAAAAACAGAAGGCTTTGCAGAACATCTGCCTGGAGGCAGCCCGCCACTATTACCGCAACCTGACATCCGACGCAGGTCAGCCGGCCCGCCAGTACATCCAGCGCCGCGCCCTGGCCCAGTCGGTCTGCCGCAAGTTCGGTCTCGGTTATGCCGTAGAAGACTGCAATGGCCTGCTTAGGCATCTGAACCAGCTCGGTTTCACCGACGAGGACCTGTTGCTGCAGTCCGGCCTGTTCCGGCGCGGCAAGAGCGGCGGCCTCTACGACCTGTTCCGCCATCGCCTGATGTTTCCCATTTTCGACGCAATGGGCCGGATCATCGCCTTCGGCGGGCGGGTCCTCGACGACAGCCAGCCCAAGTACATCAACTCGCCCGAGACGCCGCTCTACACCAAGGGCCGGCATCTCTTCGCCCTCAACGTGGCCAAGAGCAGCAAGAAAGACCAAATGGTTATCGTCGAAGGCTACATGGACGCCATCGCCCTGCATCAGGCCGGCGTCGACAACGCCGTCGCCTCGCTCGGCACAGCTCTGACCGAAAACCAGGCCCAGCTGCTGCGCAAGTACACCGAACAGGTTGTGATCGCCTACGATGCCGACGCAGCCGGTCAGGCCGCCACGCTGCGCAGCCTGGAAACCCTGACCCGGCACGGACTCAAAGTGACCGTGCTCCAGGTGCCCGACGCCAAGGATCCGGATGAATATATCCGCCTGCACGGCCCGGAGCGCTTCCATGCCCTGATCGACAAGGCGCTGCCGCTTCTGGACTACAAGCTGTCGGTCGCGCGCCGCAACAGCCTCAGCCAGGGCGCGGTCGACCCGCTGCTCTACCAGGACGAAGCCTGCGAGATCCTGGCCCGTGAGGAGAACGCCATCGTGCGCGAGCTGTACGCCACGCGACTGGCCGAAGAGATCCACGCGTCGCCTGAGTCGGTCCTGCAGGAGATCGAGCGCCGGATCGACACCGCGGCCGGGGACAATCCGCGGCCGGCTGCGCGAACCAATCTTGAAAACACCCAACCCGAAAAATCGCCGGCTGCGTCTGCCAGCCGCGAGTCCCTTTCCCGCGAAGAACTCTATGTCCTGGCCCTGGTCGCCGCCGAGCCGTCGCTGGCTGACGAGGCCGGGATCACGTCCGAGGATTTTTCCCCGGGCCCGGTCCGGACCCTGGCCGAAAGCGCCCTCGAGCACGCCCGTGACGGGACGCTTGACCTGTCGGTGCTGATCGAGCTGTGCGCCGACCTGACGGTGCGCGACTACCCGCTCCACGACCTGATCGCCCGGGTCAGCATGCGCCTGGACGAGCTCTTCGGCCAAAATCTGCGCCAGGGTGCCGCGGAGCAGCTCTGGCGGCTGCGCAAACAACGGCTGCGCCAGCAGCTGGAGACGCTTCAGCGCCAGTACCGCGAATTGACCGACGAGGACGGCCGCAACCGGCTCAAACAGGATATCCTCGCGCTGACACGCCGCCTGACCGAGCTGAAACAAAAGCCTGACTGGCAGCCTTGAACCGACCAAACAGCACGACCATCAGATACAGGAGGATCAAATCATATGACACCAGAGAAGAAGCACGGTCTGCTCAGCGACCTGGTCACCAAGGCCAGGGCCGGCAACAACCAGATCCAGTACAAGGATGTCATGTCGGCCATTGAGGCCTCGGAACTCGACCTTGAACAGGCGGAAAAAATCCTGGACCGCCTCGAATCGCTGGGGATCGAAGTGGTTCCGGACACCGTTGTCGAGGAAGAGACCCCGGTCGAAACGGATACCGAACTGAGCGGCGTCGAAGGGGTCGGCGTCGACGATCCGGTGCGCATGTACCTCAAGGAGATCGGCAAGGTGCCGCTTTTGACCGCGGATGAGGAAAAGGAACTGGCCCAGCGCATGCTCGAAGGCAGCGAAGAGGCCAAGCACGAATTGTGTGTCGCCAATTTACGCCTGGTGGTCAGCATCGCCAAGCGCTATGTCGGGCGCGGCATGCAATTCCTCGATCTGATCCAGGAGGGCAACCTCGGCCTGATCAAGGCAGTCGACAAGTTTGACTATACCAAGGGCTTCAAGTTCAGCACCTACGCCACCTGGTGGATCCGCCAGGCGATCACACGCGCGATCGCCGACCAGGCGCGTACGATCCGCATTCCGGTGCACATGGTCGAGACGATCAACAAGCTGATCCGCGTCCAGCGCCAGCTGATCCAGGAACTCGGCCGTGAGCCGGAAGCTGAGGAAATGGCCCAGGAAATGGGCATGACCGTCGAAAAAGTGCGCGAGATCATGAAAATCTCACAGGAGCCGGTGTCACTCGAAAAACCGATCGGGGAAGAGGAGGACAGCCACCTGGGCGACTTCATTCCGGACGACGACGCCCCGTCGCCGGCGGACCAGGCGGCGTTCACCTTGCTCAAGGAACAGCTGCTCGACGTCCTCAAGGGCCTGACCCCGCGCGAAGAGAAGGTCCTGCGCTTGCGTTTCGGGCTCGACGACGGGCGCACCCGCACCCTGGAAGAGGTCGGCAAGGAGTTTAACGTCACGCGTGAGCGCATCCGCCAGATCGAGGCCAAAGCGCTACGCAAGATGCGCCACCCCAGCCGCAGCAAGAAGCTCAAGGACTACCTGGACTGACATGCCCGGACCGCGAAAGGCGCTGACCTTGTCGCCGCGCCTGCAGGCGGCGGCTGACCTGATCAGGCCGTGTCAGACCGTCTACGACATCGGGACCGACCACGCTTTTCTGCCTGTCTGGCTGGTCGAAAATGAAATCTGCCGAAATGCGGTCGCTTCCGACCTGCGCCCCGGGCCGCTGGAACGCGCCCGGGCCAACATCGCGCGGCATGGTCTGGCCGACCGGATCCGGGCGGAGCTGGGCGACGGGTTGGACGCCCTATCGCCCGGTCCGAACGACGCCGTCGTGTTGGCCGGCCTGGGCGGCCTCGAGATTCGGCGTATCCTGACCCAGGCCCATCCTGTATCTTGCCAGCTGATCGTCCAGCCGATGAAGACCCTGCCCGAGCTGCGCCAATGGTTGGCCGCCCAGGGTTATGCTTTTTGTAAGGAGACGCTGGCACGGGAAAAAGAGCGGTTCTATCCGGTCATGAAGCTTCGTTACGACGGCCGTCCCCGCACGCTCAGCGAACTGGAAGCCTATCTGGGTCCTTGCCTGCTGCAGGACCACCCGACCGATCTGGCCGATTATGCCGCCGTTCTGCTGCGCCGACTGCAGCGACAGCTGCGCGGCCAGCCGGAACTTCAGGACCTGGCCGGCCAGGTCGCCCAGATCGCTGCGAAAGGAGCGTTGCCCAGTGAGCTCGAATAACATGGCCCAAACGAAGATCTTAGACCTGGAAAGCTGGCTCAGCCGTTTTGCGCCGCCCCATAGCGCCGAAGCCTGGGACGCCGTCGGTCTGCAGGTGGGCAACCCGGCAGACCCGGTGCGATCGGTCCTGCTGACGCTTGATGTCACCCCTGATGCGGTGCAGATGGCCCGTCAGGTCGAGGCCAGCCTGATCCTGTGCCATCACCCGCCGGTCTTTCATCCTCTAACCGGCCTTCGCACGGACAATCCGCAGCAAAAGATGCTGG
>JAAZFW010000293.1 GCA_012511525.1 Clostridiaceae bacterium | reverse complement strand
GACCGGCGCGGCCGCTACGGCGACGGCCTGACATCGGGCATCGCCGGTCTGCCCGGCATCCATCCGCCCCGGGTCCGGCCAGGCTGCCGTTCCAGCTACTGGTTCTACATGCTGCGCATCGACGAACAGGCGTCCGGCGTCGGCCGAGACGCCTTCTGCGCGGCTCTGCGGGCGGAAGGCGTGCCCTGCGATCCCGGCTACATCCCCTCCTGCGTCTACGCCTATCCGCTCTTCCAGAACCTGTCCGCCTACCCGGGGACGCACAGCCCCTTTGACAGCCCCTATTATGGGCGCCCAATCCATTACCCGGCCGGATTGTGCCCGACGGCCGAGGCGATCCTGGCCACGGCGGTCCGCTTGCCGGTCAGCGAGTTCTACACCGACCAGGACCTGGAGGAAGTCATCGCCGCGATCCGCAAGGTCGCCGCCTATTACCAGGAGAACAGGCCATGATCATCGACGCCCACAACCACCCGGAATGGTACGGCTACACCCTGGAGCGCTTCCTGGCCAACATGGACCAATACGGTATCGACCGCACCTGGCTGCTCTCCTGGGAAGCGCCCGAGGACGAGTACGATCCCGTCTACAAGCCCCTGATCCCGGATCCCGGACCGGACGGCCCGATCGCGTTCCGGCACTGCCTCGATTTTTATGACCGGGCGCCGGATCGCTTCGTCCTGGGCTTCGCCCCGGACCCGCGCCGCCCCGACGCGCTGGCCCGGCTGGATGAGGCGGTCCGCGAGCACCACGTCCGCGTCTACGGCGAACTGAAGCTGCGCATGATGCTCGACAACCCCGACGCCATCCGTGTTTTCCGCTATTGCGGCGCGCATGGCCTGCCGGTTATCCTGCACATCGACTACGAGCTGCCGGCCGGCCCCGGCTCCCCCCGGCCCAACTGGTGGTACAGCGGCGGCATCGAGGCCCTGGCCCGCACTCTGGCGCTCTGCCCCGAAACCGTGTTTCTCGGCCATGCACCGGGCTTCTGGGCTCATATTTCCGGAGACGAACTGTACCGCACCGAATCCTACCCTGCCGGACCGGTCCTGCCCGGCGGCCGCCTGCTGGAGCTGCTCGACAGCTGTCCCAACTTGTACTGCGACATCTCGGCCGGTTCCGGCTTTAACGCACTCAGCCGCGACCTGGCTTTCACCCGAAACTTCATCCTGGCCTACCAGGACCGGATCCTCTTTGGCCGCGACTATTTCGACAACCGGCACCAGGACCTGATCGGCCAGATCGATTTGCCCGACGATGTCCGCGCCAAGCTCCTGGGCGGCAATGCCTGTAAATTGGTGCCCCTTTCGTGACGAGGTGACCGTTATGGATGCGACCTTCCGGCTCGCGGCGATTCACGCCCGTTCGCTCTTCCCGTCGGGGCCGTCCGATGAGGCGCCGCCGCGCGCCGAACTTGAGCTGCTGCGACAACAAAACATCGCCCGGACAGCTGACTTTCTGCGCCAGGCGGGTCAGCTGGGCGCCGACCTCGCGGCGACCCATGAATGCTGCGACGCCGTCAACCTGGAAAGTCTCACGTCCGACCGGGCCCTTTGCCTGGCCCTGGTCGAAACCATACCCGGCCCGACCTCGGATTTGCTCGGGTCCATCGCCCGGCAGTACGCCATGAACATCGCGGCCAATTACCACGAGCGGCAAGGCGACACGATCTACAACACCTCGGTCCTGATCGACCGGTTGGGACGGATCACCGGCATTTACCGCAAGGTGCACCTGCCGCCCTCCGAGAAATGGGTCTGCTCAGCCGGGGACGCGTTTAGCGTCCTGGCGTCAGACATCGGCCGGATCGGATTTGCGACCTGCTACGACATCGTCTTCCCGG
>JAAZFW010000292.1 GCA_012511525.1 Clostridiaceae bacterium | reverse complement strand
TATTTCGTCTCGCAAACCGCCACCCAGGTCGTCGACGGCGTGCCGCAGGATCGGATCACCCCCGACGGAAGGCGCATGGCCGACCTGCAGGACAAGCGGCCATGTGAGCTTGAGATGCTCGCTACCGGGATCGGGCAGCCGACCCTGGCGGCCTGGACCGTCCGGTTCCTGCTTCTTTGCGTGCGCAGCCTGATTCACATGGCGGCGATTTTGACCGACACCGGGCGCATGGCCGCGATCCGGGGCACGGCCGCGGCCATTGCCGGCGCTGTCGCCGCGCTCAGCATGGGAACGGTCGTCCTGGAACCGGAGTCGATCACCTACCTTATCGTCGCCGGTCAGGCCCTGGCGGCCGGTATCCATGAGAGCAGCCGCCTGATCGACGGCTACGGGGTGCGTTTCTGGCCCGGAAAAGGCGAGATCCGCTTCCAGCTCTGGTATACGGACTATATCCGTTTGGTGCTCTATCTCGTTCCGCGCGCGACACTGGTCGAACGCTGTGCGAAACGGCTGGAACACCTTTTCGGCAACACGCTTTATACGCGCTGCCTGGTCCGGACCCGGTATGCCGGACGCGACCTTGCGCTGAGCGGCGGTTACGACGGATGAGCGGGAAGAGACGCGGTTCGATCAGCCTGGAAGCGGCCCTGTTTCTGCCGCTGGTTTTGCTGCTTTTGTTTTTCCTGCTCAGCCAGATCGTCGCAGTGACCGCACGGATCAAGCTGCAGGGCGCTCTGGCGCGAACCGCGGCCGAACTGAGCTTATTAAGCCCGGCCGCCCGCCTCGCTGAAGAGGCAGCCGGGGATATCCTGGAGACGCCTGGCGCGTCGCTGGACGAAGGCCTGCAGGATGTCGCGACGGTGCTGGCGGCATTATTCGGTGACACGGCCGCCGACCTGACCCTCGATGTCGCGTCGACCGGCCTGCTCGGTCCATGGATCGTGCAGCGCACCCGCGAATGGCTCGCGGACGACGCCGGAAATGCCGAATCCTGGCCGGACACGATCAGCAGCTTGTCCGCCTGCCTGGACTGGCGAATGGGCCGGCAGCAGCTTTGGATCTGCCTGACCTGGCAGCAGCGCCACCTGCTGGGTCAAAAGACCTGCTCTGTCCGTCAAGTCATCCCGCTCTGGATCGGCTGCAAACGGCCCGAGGACTCATCCGGGGAGGCTGGCCCGTCACTTTGGCAACTCGATAATTTTTCGCGCGGTCAGGCGTTCCGCAGCCTGCTGGGCGGGACCCTCCCTTACGATTTTCCCGTGATCGCCGCGTTTGAGCAAGGGGAGGCGACCGCGATCAAGAGTGTCGACCTGACCCGGCCCACCTACCAGGCCGCCGCCGCTTTCGAGACGCAGATCGGCGACTTCCTGGACAGCCTGGCCGCTTTCCAGGGGGCCGACTACGACAAGGGCGGCCAGACCATCCGCATTGGAGCCGGGCAGATCACCTCCCGGCGGCTGCTGCTGGTGATCCCGGAAAACGGCGCTCAGGCCTGGCTGGCCGAAAGCCTGGCCCGTTTGGGCGCGCGGGCCGGGGCCGCAAACGTCCGTTTTGAGGTCGTCCGCTCCGGGATCAGCCAGGCGGATCCGGGCCAGTCCTAGCCTTGCGGGCCGTCTTGT
>JAAZFW010000291.1 GCA_012511525.1 Clostridiaceae bacterium | reverse complement strand
CGGATGGCTCCGGACTGGTCTGGCCTTTCCGGGACAGCTGGTGGTCGAAGTAGCCGAACGGGAACAGCTCGCGGTGCGGGGTGTTATGGCGCCGGCCGGCCCACCAGATCGTCGGAACCATCCCGTGAAAGGACTGCTGGGACATGTCCCCCCGGGCGTCGACCAGCAGAGAGAGCTCGCCGTTGCCCGCGACGGGCGGGTGGTAGGCTTGTCGTGTTTCAGGGCCGCAGGTGATTTTCCAGGTCATGTTGGTTGTCCTCCTTCAGGTTGCGGGTAGATCCGGTCGATGACTTTGCGGCACAACAGCGTGAAGCGGGTGAACCGCTCCGGCTGCATCCGGCAGGTGTGTGTGTCGCGCAAGACGATTTCCATGATCGAGTTCCGTCCTTTGAGCAGTTCCGTCTCCAGGAATTGCTCGACCAGGGCCTCGTCGAAAACTTCATGGGCCAGGTAGGCGGGCTGGGCCTTCCAGGACATGATCACGCGCTTGCCGAGCTGTTCGGCGCAGCGGGCGACATTGGCCCAGGGGCTGACGGAGACGCGGCGCAGGTTGGGGATTTGAAGCACCCCGGGCAGCTTGCGGGTCAAATCGTCGCAGCAGCCGTAGCCGTTGAGGCCGAAGGGGGCCAGCAGCTTGCGCTCGTAGGACAGGACGAATTCCTCGTGCATCTCCGGCGAGACGCCGGCGAACTCCTGGGCTTCAGCCGCGCCCCAGACGTCGCAGAGGCGGACACGTCCGGGGTCGAAGCCGGGCGCGGGCAGCTCGTCGGTGTAGCCCAAACCGCCGGTGTAATGGAACTGGTCGTTGTTATTCAGCCCGATCAGGTTCTGGGCGACCGCCTGGTCGATCAGGCCCTGGAAGCCTTCCGTGATGAAGGCCATCACGTCATGGACGCAGTTCGGTTCCAGGACCAGGTCAAGCATCATCTCGTTCAGGCCGCGCAGGTCGCAGTACAAGTGCATCATGTGGAAGCTGAAATTGCGGATGCCGGTCAGCTGGACATCGAGGATGTGGCCCAGGCAGTCCCGGGTCTGCTCAAAGCGCGCCCGGGTCAGCGCCTCGTCGTACTCCAGGTGGGGCTTTTGCAGCTTCTTCCAGTCGCTAAGTTCCGTGACGACCGGCGCGTAATGCCAGGCGCCGCGGCTGGAACTGCTGGCGATGCGTTCCGGCACCAGGCCCCAGCCCCGATTGATCTCGATGGCGCTTTTCTCGATGGCCAGTGTTTTTTCGATCGGCACGTCGTCCGGGATCAGCTGGTAACGGACCAGGCGCTGACGGAGGCGGTATTCCAGGTGGCGCGCCCAGTCCGTGCGGCAGACCAGCTGATCGGGCGGGAGCAGCTCGACCCAGGCGCCGTCCGGGTGGACAAAGACGGGCGGCCGGCTGCCCCGCAGCGCGTTGTGCCGGCGCCAGAGATCGCGCTTGGCTTCGTTTGCCGGATCGGCCGCCGCTGCGGCGACCTGTCTGGCTAATTCAATCAGGACCGGACGGTCCCTGGGCTCAATCTGAAGGGTGTCCATGCCTGTCACCTGCCAGCTTTTGTCATGTTTGCTCCTGCCGCTCGGCCAGGACCGGCAACGGGATCGTCATGCTGATGGTTGTGCCCTTGCCCGGGGCGGACGCGACATCGATGCGGGCTTCGTCTCCGTAATAGACACGCAGCCGTTCGCGGATGTTATACAAGCCGAAACGGCCGACATCCGGCCGGTCACGCCTGGCGGGCTCGCGCAGCAGGATCCGGCTGATTTCGCTCCGTTCGATCCCGATGCCGTTGTCGATGACCGAAATGACCAGGTTTTGCTCATCCCGCCTTGCTTTGATCAGGATTTCCCCTTCACGGTCGTCCAGGTTCTGGATACCGTGCAGAATGCTGTTTTCCACGATCGGCTGCAGCAGCAGCTTCAAGATGCGCAGCTGCCGGACATCGGGATCGGCTTCCAGGATCAGGGCAATTTTCTTTTTGAAGCGCAGGTTCTGCAAGGCGACATACAACCGGACATGCTCCAGCTCATCGTCGATCGTGATCTGGGCTTCGCCGTTGCTCAGGCTGAGCCGGTAGAAGCGCGACAGGTTGATCACGATGTCGCACACCTCGTCGGGCTGGTTGTTCTTGGCGGTCCATAGGATCAAATCGAGCGTGTTGTAGAGGAAATGCGGGTTGATCTGGGCCTGAAGCACCTTGAGCTCGCTGTCCTTGAGGCTCTGGCCCAGCTTGTACTGCTCGT